>CAYUYN010000225.1:1571-6950 GCA_964449185.1 uncultured Anaerolineales bacterium
CTAGCACCAACGCCGCGCCAGGCTGGCTGCGTCAAGTTGGTTGAGCGCGAAGGCTGGCGGATACGGGTCGGGGACCAGCGCGTGCTCTACTCGATCAATGATGAGGCGCATGTGGTGACGGTGGTACACGTGAGCAAGCGGAGTAAAGCGTACCGCTAGTGGCATCGCGCCAAATTCCCTGTTGAGCACGTTGCCGGACCGCGCAAGCGGCCCAGCAGGGAATACAATCACTACGCGCCCGCTTTGAAAGGCTCCGAAAAGGACCCGGTCAGAGCGGGCGCGTTCTTATTTTCCGGCGTCTTCGCCAACCGACCAGTAGTGAGGGCGAGGGAAAACTGCTTGCCTGGCGCGGCGAGGCAGATCTGATAGTCGCTGACAGTTGGTAGAATTACAATATTCTCTGGAAGGAGTCTCCCTCAATGCGTGACGTTGCCATAATCGGTATCGGCCAGACCGAGATTGACGAACACTGGGACAAATCCCTGCGCGTGCTGGCGGGCGAGGCGGTGCTGGCGGCCCTGGCCGACGCCGGCCGCGAGCGCGTGGACGGCCTGTTCGTGGGCAATATGCTCTCCGGGCCGCTCAACCGGCAGGAAAACTTGGGCGCGCTCATCACCGACTGGGTGGGCCTGCGCGGGGTCGAGGCCGTCAAGATCGAGGCCGCCTGCGGCTCCGGCGCGGCCGCGCTGCGGGCCGGGCTGCTGGCCGTCGGCTCGGGCGCCATGGACAGCGCCGTGGTCGTCGGCGTGGAAAAGATGACCGACACGGTGAGCGGCACGATCACGGCCGCATTGGCGACGGCCGCCGACGCCGACTGGGAAGCCGCGCAGGGCGTGTCGTTTGTGGCCCTCAACGCGCTGGTGATGCGGCGCTATATGCACGCCTACGGCTGGCAGCACGCCGACTTTGCGCCCTTCTCCATCAACGCCCACGCTAACGCCGTGCACAACCCCTTCGCCCGGCTGCGCGCGCCCATCTCGCAGCGCGACTACGACCGCGCCCGCATGGTGGCCGACCCCATCAACCTGCTGGATGCCTCGCCCATCGGCGACGGCGCCGCGGCGGTGGTGATGGTGCCCCTGGAGACCCTGCACCGCAACGGCCGGCCGCGCATTACCATCGCCGGCTCGGCCGCGGCCACCGACTCGTTGGCCGTCCACGACCGGAAGGACCCGCTCTGGCTCTCGGCGGGGGCCATCTCAGCGCAGCGCGCCTATGCCCAGGCCGGGGTAGGCCCGGCGGACATCCAGGTCTTCGAGCTGCACGACGCCTTCTCGATCATGGCAGCCCTGTCGCTGGAGGCCTGCGGCTTCGCCGAGCGCGGCCAGGGCCCGCGCCTGGCGCTGGATGGCCACATCGGGCCGGCAGGACGCCTGCCCATTGCCACCCGCGGCGGCCTCAAGGCGCGCGGCCACCCGGTGGGCGCCACCGGCCTGTATCAAATCGTCGAGGTCGTGCAGCAACTCCGCGGCGAGGCCGGCGCCACCCAGGTGCCCAGCCAGCCCCGCATTGGCATGGCGCAAAACATCGGCGGCAGCGGGGCGACCATCCTGACGCATATCCTGCGCGCGGGGTAAGGGCGTTCAATTGAACGCCCTTACAGCAGTTGGCACGTATCCTGCACCTCCCCTCCCGATTCCAACACGATTTGACGTTAGGAATCCGTTATGCTACATTGAGCGCAGAGTCTGCGTGCCGCGCCGGGGCTGGTTTCCCAGGCCGCAGCCATGCCCTGAGGAGGGTCTTATGGTGAAGAAATTCCAGCCGCGTATCGCCCTGACCGCCCTGGTCTGCCTGGGCCTGCTGCTCGCCGCGTGCACCCGTTCAGCCAACCAGAACAACCTGCCCACCGCCACCACCATTGGCGGCGACCCGTTGGGCGTGGGCGGCGGCGACCAGGACGCCACCATGGCCGCTATCGGCACCGAAGTGTCGGCCCAACTGACCCAGACGGCCGTGGCCGCCGCGGGCATCGACGGCGAGGTCCTGCCGGCCACCGCCACCTTGGCCCCCGGCGAGCCCACCGTCGATCCGTTTGCCACCCCCATCCCGCCCACCCCGGGCCTGCCCGCCGTGCCCACCGCCACCACGGCTCCCGGCGTCGTCGTTCCGCCCACGGCGATCCCGCCGGTCACTGGCGGCGTGGCCTGCGCCAACCCCTACACCGTCCAGACCGGCGATTGGATCTACCAGATCGCGCGCAAGTGCAGCCTGACGGCCAAGGACATCATCGCCGTTAACCCCGGCATCAACCCCAACTACATCGTGCCCGGCCAAGTCATCAACCTGCCCACCGGCGCCACCGCCGTGCCGCCCACCGCTGGCTGCACCGGCACCCGCACCGTGGTCACCGGCGACACCCTGTTCCGCCTTTCGTACAACTGCGGGCTGACGGTCGAGCAGGTGGCCGCCGCCAACGGCATCGCCTTCCCTTACACCATCTTCCCGGGCCAAGTTATCCGCTTCCCGTAAACACACCGCGTTTCGATTTTGCCTGTCACCGGGCAGGGGCGTTCAATTGAACGCCCCTGCTTTTTTGCGAGGTCCCATGCTCCCCAAGGTCCACCACTCCGAAATCACTTACCGCGGCCGCGCCTTCTGGGTGCGCGTGGACGAGGTGGAAATGAAGCCAGGCGTGATCGCCCGCCTGGACATCATCGACCACCCCAACGCCGTCACCATCCTGCCGCTCGATGCCGAGGGCAACATTTGGTTCATCCGGCAGTATCGCCACTCCGCTGGCGAGACCCTCCTGGAGCTGCCGGCCGGCACCCTCAAGCCCGACGAAGACCCGGCCGCCGCGGCCAACCGCGAACTGCAGGAAGAGATCGGCATGCGCGCCAATCACCTGGAAGAGCTGAGCACCTTCTGGCTCGCGCCCGGCTACTCCACCGAGCTCATGCACGTCTACCTGGCCACCGGGCTGAGCGCCTCGCAGCTCGCGCAGGACGAAGACGAGGTCATCACGGTCGAGAAGGTCCCGGCGGCCGAGGCCCCCGCCCTGGCCCAACGCGGCCGCCTGCGCGACGCCAAGAGCCTGGTGGCGGTGCTGCTAGCGGCCCGCCGGCTCGGGTGGTGATGGGCTGGGGAGGACCTTTCACCCCGCCGAATCTGCTCCTTGATACCCGCCAACCCCTCTGGTATAATCTAGCCCGCTTGCCGCCCAGCAACACTTGGGCGGCGTCCTTTTGACCCGCACTCGCAGAATTGATAGGAATTTTGACATGCCCGACTTTATCAAGGCCGTGGAAGCCCCGGTCAACACCAAGATCCCCGACATGAAGCCGGGCGACAACGTCAGCGTGCACGTCCGCATCGTGGAAGGCAACAAGGAACGCGTGCAGGAGTTCAAGGGCACCGTCATCCGCATGCGCAAGGGCGGCAATGACGCCACCTTCACCGTGCGGCGCCTGGCCGCCCACGGCATCGGCGTCGAGCGCACCTTCCTGCTCCGCTCGCCGCGCATCGACAAGGTGCAGATCTTCCGCAGCGCCAAGGTGCGCCGCGCCCAGCTCTACTACCTGCGCGATCTGCGCGGCAAGGCGGCCCGCCTCAAGGAAAAGCGCCGCGCCACGGCCTAGGTTTCGGCCCGCGCCGCGGGACCCATGGCCATCTCAGGCGCAGGCTTTCGGCCTGCGCCTTTTTCTTTGCCCACACCCATGCCCAAACCCCTGATTGGTCTCATCGCCGAATTTTGGGCCTCACCCAGCAAGAACAGCAAGTCGCGCGTCCAGGGCCAGCTCGACACCTACATCGACGCGGTGCAGGCTGCCGGCGGCCTGCCCGTGCTCATCCCGCAGAGCCTGCCCAACGACGACCTGCGGCAGCTTTATCGCCACCTGCAGGGTCTCATCCTGCCGGGCGGCGGCGACATTGACCCACCGGCGTATGGCGCGGTGCGGCACCCCGCCACCGAAGGCGTCGACGCCGACCGCGACCGGACCGAGCTGTACCTGGTGCGGCAAGCCGTGGCCGACCAAAAGCCCTTCTTCGGCATTTGCCGCGGCGTGCAGGTGCTCAACGTGGCCCTGGGCGGCACGCTGTATCAGGACCTGCCCACCGAGTTCCCCGGCAGCCAGCCCCATTACTTCCGCGCGCCCGAGTTCCAGCGCGACCACCCCGGCCACACCCTCCAGGTGGAAGAAGAGTCCCTGCTGGCCCGCTGCCTGGGCACGCCCCTGGTGGAGGTCAACAGCCGCCACCACCAGGCCGCCTGGCACGTCGCGCCCGGCCTTCAGATCGTCGCCCGCGCGCCCGACGGCGTCATCGAGGCCCTCGAGCTGCCCAACCATCCGTTTGGCCTGGGCGTGCAGTGGCACCCCGAGAACCTCCAGGCTCAAGCGCCGATGCGGGCGCTGTTCGAGCAGTTTGTGAAGGCAGCCAGCAAGACGAGTGGGTAAGAGGTGATCGGCCTCTTCGACTCCGGCCTCGGTGGTCTCAGCGTGCTGCGCGCGGTGCGGGCGGCGCTGCCGGAGGTCGACGTCGTCTACTTCGGCGACAACGGCCACATCCCCTACGGCGCGCGGCCGTTGGCCCAGGTGCGCCAGTTCTCCGCCGCCATCACCCGCCGCCTGATCGCCCGCGGCGCCCAAGTCATCGTCATCGCCTGCAACACCGCCTCCGCCGCCGCGCTGCGGGAGCTGCGCCAATCCGGCGAGTTCGCCGGCGTGCCCTTCGTGGGCATGGAGCCGGCCGTCAAGCCCGCCGCCGAGAGCACGCGCACGGGCGTGGTGGGGGTGCTGGCCACGCCGGCCACGTTCCAGGGCGAGCTGTATGCCTCGGTCGTCGAGCGCTTCGCCCAGGGCGTCACCGTGCTCCAACAGGTCTGCCCCGGCCTCGTGCAGGCCATCGAAGCCGGCCGTCACCAGGACCCCGCGACCGAGGCCAGCCTGCGCGGCTGGCTGGCGCCCCTGCTCGCGCAGAACATCGATGTGCTGGTGCTCGGCTGCACCCACTATCCCTTTGTCATTCCCCTGCTGGAAAAAATCTGCGGCCCTGGCGTGCGCGTGATCGATCCGTCGCCGGCCGTGGCCCGCCAGGCGGCGCGGGTGTGGGTGTCGCTCGGCGACCCGTCGCTGGGCGGCCCGCGGCCGGCCGGCGCCTCGCAGTCTGCGAGCAGCCGCGTCACCTACCTCACCAGCGGCGACCCGGCCGACTTTGCGCGTGCCCTTGAGCAACTGGACATCGAGCGCGGGCCGATCCACGCCGTGCAGTGGGATGACACCGAAATCATCGTCCCAACCAGGTAGGGGCGTTCACACCTGCCCCCACCGCAGGCGCGGGGATTGAACGCCCCTACCGGGTGAGAACAGCGCTAACGTTGTTTAACAAAGAAACGCCCCAATGGGGCGTTTCTTTTTGCTTAGACTTTGTGTCTGC
>CAYUYN010000226.1:0-3563 GCA_964449185.1 uncultured Anaerolineales bacterium
ACTGACTTGTATCACTCAGGATAACCATAGGGAAGAAGGCAGTCGGCACGCAAGCGAGCAGTCGGCAGACGGTGGACCTTGGTACACTCGGTCTCCTGGTCGACCGGGCCACCGGTGGGGGAGCAGGGGGTGGGGGAGCAGAGGCTTTTGTCGCTATAATTTCCAGCGCTGGTCTATGCTTGGCGGTCTGCGCGTCCTAAAAGGACTGGCCCGGAGGACGTTCGCAGTCTGCGCGGATAATCTTATTGAGGAGCTACCCATGAAAGTCGGGATTGTCGGCAGCGGTTTGGTGGGGTCCACGGCGGCTTATGCGCTGATTATGCGCGGGGTTGGGCGGTCGATTGTGCTGGTGGACAAGAACCGCGAGCGCGCCGAGGCCGAGGCCGATGACCTGCTGCACGCGGTGCCGTTTGCGCACCCGCTCAACGTTGCGGCCGGCGACTACGCCGACCTGGCCGGCAGCCGGGTGGTGATCATCGCCGCCGGGGCGAACCAGAAACCCGGCGAGACCCGGCTGCAGCTGCTCGGCCGCAACGCCGCCATCTTCCGGGAGGTGGTGAGCAATATCCTGCAGCATGCGCCCCAGGCCGTGCTGGTGGTGGCCACGAACCCAGTGGACGTGATGACCCACCTGACCGCCCACTACGCCGCCCAGCAGGGCGTGCCCGCCAGCCGCGTCATGGGCTCGGGCACCACGCTCGACACGGCCCGGTTCCGCGCGCTGCTGGGACTGCACCTGGGCGTGGACGCGCAGCACGTCCACGCCTATGTGCTCGGCGAGCACGGCGATTCGGAAGTGCTGACGTGGTCATTGGTGACCGTCGGCGGGGTGCCGCTGGAGGCCTTCTGCGGCCACCGCCAGGTGGATTTCAACGCGGCCCTGCGCCAGGATATCGACCAGCGCGTGCGCCGCGCCGCCTACCACATCATCAACGGCAAAGGCGCCACGTATTACGGCATCGGCAGCGCGCTGGCCCGCATCACCTCGGTCATCCTGGCCGACCAGCGCGCGCTGCTGACCGTCTGCACGCCGCGCCCCGAGATTGCCGGCGTGCGCAATGTGACCCTCTCCCTGCCACACCTCGTGGGCGGCAGCGGCATCCTCGACGCCTTTGTGCCGGCGCTGAGCGCGGAGGAGATGGCGGGGCTGCAGCGCAGCGCGGGGTTGATCCGCGAGGCGATTGACGGGCTGGCAGCGGTTTTGTAAACGGGGTTAGCGGATTGGGGGATGGTTGGCGGCCCGCGCTGGTGGGAGCACGAGCAACCCTTGACACTGCGCACCAAAACCCTGCTCGTGATCGGCCTCACCCTGCTGGGGCTGCTGGCCCTGCTGTACCTAACGGCCAACCAGATCCTGCTGGCGGGCTTCGCGCGCCTGGAAGGGCAGGAAGTGCGCAATAACGTGCAGCGCGTGCTCGACGCCCTGGCCGACGACCTGACCGGGCTCAACACCACCGCCGCCGACAACGCCGCCTGGGACGACACCTACGTCTTTGTCGCCGATGGCAACGCGGCCTATGTCGAAGAGAACCTGGTCGATCAGACCTTCGGCAACCTGCGGCTCAACGTGCTGGCCAACGTCAACCTGCGCGAAGCCCTGCGGCACCAGGCCATCCGCGACCCGCTCACCGGCCTGTTCAACCGGCGCTACATGCAGGAAACCCTCGAGCGGGAGATCAGCCGCTCGGTCCGCAACGAGCGCCCGGTCGGCCTTCTCTTTCTCGACCTCGACCATTTCAAGCGCTTCAACGACACGCACGGCCACGACGCCGGTGACGCGCTGCTGCGTGAGTTTGGCGCGCTGCTGCGGGCCGAAGTGAAGCTGCTGACCGTGAAGCACTATGGCCAGGTCTTGGGCGCCGTGACCCTGTCGGTCGGCGTGGCCATGTACCCCGAGCACGGCAGCACGGGCGAGTTCGTCATCCGCGCGGCCGACCAAGCCCTCTACCGCGCCAAGCAGGCCGGGCGCGACCGGGTGAGTTTGCCGGTCGAAGACCCGGGCGGTTGAAACGGCGGGGCAGGCTGCGTCTTAGAGCAAAATTGTTCGCTTAAAACAGACCTCCCAGGTCGGCACCACGGGTGCTTAAAGACCTGGGGGGTCGTCTTTTTACTCCCATACCCCCACACTCCCACACCCACCTACATACACACCTCCCCCGCTCTACCTCTTCCCCACCAGCTTCGCCAGCCCCCGCCCTACCCAAACCTCTTCCGCGAAGGTGGCATCACTGGCCGAGGCGACGAAGAACGTCACGCCCTGCACGGTGGGGCGCCTCTGGAGCTGCTGCCAGAACTGGAGGTACTGCTGGGCTTTCTGGTCCAGCGGGGTGCCGGTCTTGTTGTTGCTGGCCTCGGTGACCCAGATGGGCTTGAAGCGCACGCGCGTGATGTAGTCGTCCAGCACGGTCAGCGCCATGCCCATCGGCGCCACCGCCGACCAGTACAGGTGCACGGCCAGGCCATCGGCCTGTTCCAGCGCCGGGCGGCTGGCCTCCAAAAACTGGATGTGGTCCTGGCGCACCTTGTTCACGGTCGGGCCCGGCGAGAGGCCGGGGTAAATAAAGCGCACGCCGGGCAGGGCCTGGCGATAGCGGTTGAGCAGGTCCAACCACCAGGAGGCAAAGTCGGCGCCGGTGGCCCACGACTGGCCCAGGCCCTCGGCGATCAGGTTGGGCTCGTTGTGCAGCTCCACCACCACAGCGCGGCCGGCCAGCGCGTAGAGGGCGCGCTGCACATCGGGCAAGGTGTCGTTGATGAACTGGGCCGGGGTGATGTTGCGGCCACCAAAGTCCAAAAAGGCGCGCACCACAAAGCTGGCCTCGCGGTGGGCCTGCGCCAGCCGGGCGATGTGCTCGCCGCTGTGGAACGACAGCACCTTGATGATGCCCGGCCGCAGCTCGGCGAACTCCTTGAACTCGGCCTCGGTGATGTTGGGGTCGGCGCTGGCGTGCAGGCCGATGCGGCAGTTGCCCAGAGTGGGCGGGTCGGGGCTCACTACGGGCGCTGTGGGCGCGGCCGCCGGGTCGGTGGGCGGCAGCGGCGGCTGGAGCACCTGATCATCGATGCGCACCGGGGTGTACTCGCCCTGCGCCGGGCCGGCCACCAGCAGGCTGGCGCCCGCCGGCACAAACCCAATCGACTTGGCGTCGCGGCGCGGAGCGTCGCGCAGGTTGAGGCCGTAGGCGCTGGCCTCCACCAGGCTGCCCTTGGTCACCATCCCGGCCGTGAAGACCCAACCGGGGGTGGTCTCGGGCACGGGCGCCGGCTGCGCGGGCGTGGTGGCGGGGAACGGGTCGGGCTGGGTGACGGCCGGCAGCGGGTTGGCAAGGTCCAGCGTGTCGGCACGGCGCGCGGCCACGGGCGTGTAGGCGCCGCGGGCCAGGCCCATCACCGTGGTTACCGAGCCTTCCTTTACCAGGCCCAGCCGGGCGGCGCCCGTATCGGGCACGGCGCGCAGGTTGATGCCGGCCGGGCCGACCAACGCCTGGCGAGCCGTGATGGCCAGGTTCTGGGTCCAGGCCCACCCTAACAGCGTGGTGGCTGGCGCGGGGCCGGGCGCCGGA
>CAYUYN010000226.1:3663-6948 GCA_964449185.1 uncultured Anaerolineales bacterium
CGGGCGCCGGAACTGGCAGGCTCACCGGTCCCACAAAGTCCGCCTGGCGCACGCGCACCGGGCGGTAATCGCCCTGCTGGTCGCCGCGGAGGGTGACCGTGCTGCCGCCGCGCACCAGGCCGATGTTGGTGGCCGTCTGGCTCGGCTGGGCGCGCAGGTTGATGCCGGCCGGGCCGACCACGGCCTGGTTGCCGGTGAGGGTGAGATAGGCCGCGAAACCAAAGCCATCGGCGGTGGCCTCGGTCGGCGGGGGCAGGGGCGCGGGCTGCGGGGGCTTGGGGTCGGCCAAGCCCAGGGCGGCGCGCGCGGCCTGCACCGGGGTGTAATCGCCGCTGGCCGCGCCCTTGACGACCATAATCGTCCCGCCCGGCGCCAGGCCAATGCGCTGGCCGCTGCTGTTGGGCGACCGGCGCAGGTTGATCCCGCCGGCATTGGCCTGCGCCAGCCCGTTGCCAAACGTGAGGCCGGCCGTGAAGGCCCAGCCCTCCACAAAGGGACCGGCGGGTGCTGTCCAGCCCAGCAGCGGCAGGACGAACGGCGTGGGGTCGTGGATGTTGTTGGGCCAGTTGAGATAGTTGGCGCCGAGCTGCTTAAGCGTCAGGTGCAGGTGCGAGCCAAAGCTGTTGCCGGTGTTGTCGGCCAGGCCCAGCAGCTGCCCGGCCGCCACTTGCTGCCCCGGCTGCACCACGGCCTGGCGCAGGTGGCCGTAGGTGGTCTGGTAGTTCTCGATGTGGTTGATGCGCACGTAGATGCCGTAGGGATGGCCGGCGTCGGTGGGCTGCACGGCCGACACCACGCCCGGCGCCATGGCGAAGATCTTGCTGCCATCGGGCGCGCGGAAATCCAGGCCCTCGTGGCCCGGCAGGCCAAACCCTGCGTAGTTCTGCGGGTTCACCCCGAAATATTGGTTGATCTCACGGATCTCAGTCGGCCAGGCTTCAAACTTAAACTCGGTCATGCGGCTACCTCCCGTGCTAAGCGCTCCATTCGCGAACGGGCGGAGTCTAGCGCAGGCGGGCGGAGCGGGCAAACTCCTGTATGTAGGTGTGTAGGTGCGCGGTGCGTAAGTAAGTGTCACTTACACACCTACACATCCTTATCAATCCACAAGTGACAAATGACCTCTTGCACTATAATCCGCGCCTATGCCTTTCACCGCGCTCGCGGTGACGTCGATCACCAACATCAGCCTGGCCGCGGAGCGGGCTGAAATAGCTGCCTTGCTGATAATGCAAGGAAATAGGGGAAGCAAGGGAACTAAAACCAGGAACCCACTCATGATCCTCTTCTCCCTCCTCGACGGGCTCCGGCCCGATGCCATTAGCGCCGAGCGCACGCCGGCCCTGTGGGGCCTGAAGACGCGCGGCGCGGCGACGATGACGGCGCGCAGCGTGATGCCCTGCATCACCCTACCCTGCCACACGTCTATCTTCCACAGCGTGCCGCCCGAGCGGCATGGCATCACCACCAACACCTGGACGCCCATGGCCCGGCCCCTGCCCGGCCTGTTCGATGTGGCCCACGCGGCCGGCAAGCGCTGCGGCTTCTTCTATAACTGGGAGCCCCTGCGCAATGTGAGCGTGCCCGACAGCCTGGCCTACTCGCTGATGATCGACAACGTCAACGACCCCACCGGCGACCAGGCGCTGGCGTCCGAGGCCGCGCGCGTGCTCAACGGCGAGCGCCTGGACTTCGCCTTCGTCTACCTGGGCAACATCGATGTGGCCGGGCACAACCACGGCTGGATGAGCGACGGCTACCTGGCGCAGGTGACGGCCACGGATGCGGTGGTGGCGCGGCTGCTGGCCGAGCTGCCGCCCGACACGCATGTGCTGCTGCAAGCCGACCACGGCGGCCACGACCGCACCCACGGCACCGAAGCGCCCGAGGATATGACCATCCCCTGGATGCTGGCCGGTCCCGGCATCCGCGCGGGACACACCCTCGCGGGCCCCGTCTCGCTGCTCGACACGGCCCCCACCCTGGCGCGGCTGCTCGGCCTCAGCGCCCACCCCCAGTGGGAGGGCCGCGGCATTGATGAAGCCTTCAAGCCCAAGGACGCCTAGCCGCCGGCCACCCAGAGCAAGCAGTAGATAAGTAAAACAGGGGGTTGGGTCGCGAGTACGGCTCGCGACCCAACCCCCCGCTTTGTTTTTGCGGTGGTTGCGGCACACGGCCATTTCGCTCCAAAGCTCCCCATAACTTTTTCCACCCGCGCGCGACTAATAGGTAACAAGCACTTTTCATCCCTATGTAGGAGGAACATTATGTCGCACGCTGTGAAAGCCCTAAACAAAATTTTGGTCGTAGCCGTGATGTTGGGCCTGCTCGTGGCGGCCTGCGCGCCGCGCGGGACAGCCAACCAGGGGCAGTCCGGCGCCCCGGACGACAAGAGCGCCCTGCACGTGCAGGTCGTGGGGCTGCTGGAAGCCCTTGGGGATGACACCGCCACTGTCGGCGGCACCCGCCTGACGATCAACGCCAATACAGAGATGGCGGCCGGTTTGCAGCCCAACCAGCAGGTGGAAGCGCAGACCGTCCTCGGCGCCAACGGGCTGGCGGCCCTGGCCATCCGGCCGGCCGCGGCCAACCGGCCCAGCGGCCAGACCTTTGAGCTGACCGGCGTGATCGAGAGCCAGTCGGGCAATGCCTGGGTCATCGGCGGGCACACGGTGCGCCTGGCCTCCGGCACCGATCTGACGGGCAGCCCCACCGTGGGCGGCCTGGCCAAGGCGCAGGGCAGCACCAATGCCGCCGGCGAGCTGGTGGCGCGCGAGATCCTGGGCCTGAGCGCGGCCGGCGACGAGATCGAATTCTCCGGCGTGGTGACGAGCATCGGCGCCAACCAGTGGGAGATCGGCCCCAACACCGTGTTGGTGACGCCCGCGACCGAAATCAAGTCCGGCGTGGCGCTGGGGGTCTTTGTGAAGGTGCACGCGCTGCCCCAGAGCGACGGCAGCCTGCTGGCGCGCGAGATTGAGCCGGACGTCGAAACGACCGGCACCCCGCAGCCCGGCGATGAGCAGGAGTTCACCGGGGTGTTGAGCGCCATCAACGGCGACGTGTGGACCATCGGCGGGCAGTTGGTGCGCGTCACCAACGCCACCGAGGTCGAGGACACGCTGCAGATTGGCGACCTCGTCAAGGTCCATGCCAGCGCCGGCGCCGATGGCGTGCTGGTGGCCCGCGAAATCGAGCTGGCCGGCGATGTGTCCGGCACCCCGCAGCCGGGCGGTGAGCAGGAGTTCACCGGGGTGTTGAGCGCCATCAATGGCGACGTGTGGA
>CAYUYN010000227.1:0-6895 GCA_964449185.1 uncultured Anaerolineales bacterium
GGCGGCATCGCCGATCACAGCCAGTTCTCCGTTCGCAGGTCGCGCTGCGCTGTGACTGACAGCCGTCGCGGTCATCCCGGCCGCAGCGCTTAGCGCCAGGCCCGCCCACCACGCCCAGGTTCCTCGACCAGAGCGGCCTGGCAGGGATGAGGCCTCAGCCTGGTCCTTCACACCAACGCCCAGGTCGGCCAGCAAAAATGTCAGCGCCACGCTCAACCACAGCCGGATCAGCCAGGTGCCCCCATAGCGCGTTGCCAACCAGGATTTCAGGTTGCCGACCAACTCGGAAACGTCCGAGCCAACCAAGATGTTCCCCTGCCCGGCCAGCGCAGCCATAAGCCCGAGCCCAACCAGCCCGATGCCAACCCAGCCAACCCGCAGGCTCTGCCGCGCCATGGTGAGCGACAGGAAGCGGTCGTCGGGCGGCGTCGCTGCCTGGCCCGGCGCACTATTCGCGCCATGGGCCTCGCGCAGCGCTGGCCGCCAGACGAACAAGTGGAAGGCGAAGAGGCCCAAGAGAAGAACCAGGCCCGTCAGACCTAACCACCGGCTGCCAAGACTGGCTGCGGACACGGTGGGCGGACTGACGGCGGTCTGGCCAATGGGGGTGACACCCACGCCAAAGGCATAGCTGCCGCTGCTGGTATGTCCGTCCACCGCCGACAGAACACGCCAGGCGACGGTGTAGAGGCCGGGCGGCAACGGCCGCAGTGCAATGGCCAGGTTGGTTCTGTTTCTGTTGTCTGTGCGCAGGTCACCAACCGTCACCAGCGTACCAGTTTCATCAAAAACGCGAATGTCGCTAAAGGAGGGGACGACCTCTTCGCTGAAGGTGATCTGCACTTGCGCGGGAGGTGCGTCAGCCGGGAAGAGGCCGTTGGGGTTAGGCGCAGCCGACAGCAGGATGGCGTGGGCACGGGCGACGGAGAACTGCGCCAGCACCAGTATAAACCCGAGCCCGAGCCCAAGTGCCAGGCGCAACGCACGGCGCATCGACGTGCCCTTATGCCCGCCTGGACCGAGCCCGAGTGCCAATCAAGACGGCGCTTGCCAGTAAACTGAGCCCGCTGACAACCAGGGCGATAATGGCCACCAGGCGGGCCTGGCCCAAGGCGCCTTCGGCAGCGGCCAGGCGCTTTTCGAGCTCGAGCATGGAAGAAGCGCGCTCGGGAAATTGAACGCTCCCGGCCTCCTCCACCTCATCCAGATCAACAGAAACGTTGACGCGTTCGTCGCCCAGCGTCCCGCGGAGTTCCAAGGTGTAGACGCCGCGCACGGTCGGAATGAGGTCAGCCACAAATTCGCCCGGCGCATCCTCCGCCATGGACCTCACCAGCAGGTCCTGACTGCGGCCGCCCACGGAGATTGATATATTGATGGTGCTGAGGTCATCTAACATGGCGCTGGTTTCGGCATTGGCGGCGACGATCAGAACCGCATTTTTCTCCCCCACCAGCGGCGGCTCGCTCAACCAGCCGATCTTGAGCCAGTAAGGCCCGATCGTGACAATCTCGTGCGCGTCGGCGGTGCCAACCGGCGCTAAGATCCAAAGCAAGGGGCCGATGAGGGCGATTAGGATGAGGCTACGGCGCATAGGCCTTGGTTTCCTTGATTTAGACGATCGCACGGGCCGCGACTGGATGCCCGGTCTCCATGAGCACCGGGGCCAGCCAAGGCGTCACGACATAGGCACCGAATAGGAGGTTGAGGATAAGCAGCCAGTGCCGCGACCCGGCCAGAATGAGCCGATCCAGGATGAGGAGCGCCTGGCGCTGACCCGAAGACAATGGACGTGATACGGGGGATGTCACAGTTTCTGGCTCCTGCTCTGCTTAGAAAACGGTCACGGGCGTGCCCTGGGCGTCGCGAACGTAAGCTTGCCCGGCCGGCACGACGGGCATCGTCCACCGATAGATCCACTTGGCATCGGCTGGTGTCAGGTTGATACAGCCGCGGCTGCGCGGCCGGCCGTAGTCGTTGTGCCAGTAGGTGCCGTGGAAGGCCACGCCCGTCCAGTAGAAGTAAGCGACCCACGGAATGCCCGGCAGATCAAAGCCATTGCCACCGCCATCGTTGGCCGCCATGTGGCGCGAGGGCCGCTTGCGCTCGATTCGGAACTGGCCGGTAGGCGTCGCGAAGGACGCCCGGCCCGAGGATAGGCGGGCGGAAAAAACGCGGCTGCCGTTTTCATAGGCGGTGAGTCGCTGCAGCGCCAGGTCCACCTCGATGCGCTTGTCGAACACCTCCGGCGCAAGCGGAGTCAATTCCTCATCCGGAACGGGGCGCAAGTGTTCGGCCAGAACGTAGTAAAAGACTCGGTAGCGATCGTCGAGCACCCGGTACCAGACCTTGCCCTGCTTGTCGGTCACCACCTGGTCCACCCAGTGGGTCGTGCTGTAGTAAAAACGGTAGGCGAGCTTCTTATTCAGCCACGCCTCGGTGCCCGGCACCGTCACCTCGGCCAGGAAGCCCTCGGCCGGGATATCCAGCACTGGCGCGTTCAGGTCATTGCGGACGGGCTGAACCAATGACGAGTGGACCCAGCCATCGTCGGTCCGAAACCAGATCGGGTTGTGGGAAGTGTCCGCCGGGTCAGCCTGCGCTTCATACAGGTTGAGCACAGAATCGGCATAGTAAATGCCGAGTTGCTTGCCGGAGAGCGAGGGCTGATCGCGGCGGTGGACCGCGGTCGTGACCCGGCCCAGACCCAGCGGGTCCGTCCCGGTCGGTGGTTCGCCGTCGCTCGGTGGACGCTTGAGCGCCAGGCCGAGCGCGGCCGCTCCACTGAGCTTGAGAAAGGCGCGGCGTGATCGCAGTGGCGGCATGGATGATCCTTGTGAGTGAGTGACTGGTTGCCTGGTCCGATACCCATCTGCGGCGAGTTCCGGTTGATGCCGGGGGCCAATGTCAACAGTTATTGGACTCGGCGAGCAAAGTCTCGATGGCCTGGCGCAGTTGTGCCGGCGGCACGGGGCCGATCACGACCTGGCGTATATTCCCGCACCGATCGATGAAAAACTTCTCCGGCACGCCGCGCATCCGATAGGCTTGCGAGATGCGCGTGCCGAGGTCCGGTCCATTCGGGTAGCTGATACCAAACTCATCGAGGAAGGCACGGGCTTCCGTCTCGGTGTCCGCGTAGGCGACGCCCACAAACACCACGCCGCGATCCTGATATTCCTGCCAGAGCGCTTCGAGCCGCCGAGCTTCCTCGCGGCAGGGAACGCACCAGGACGCCCAGAAATCAACCATGACCACGTTTCCGCGCTGCCCCGAAAGTGAGAACGTGCCCCCGTCGTATTGCTGGAGCGTGAAGTCAGGGGCGGGGCCGTGGGCGAGTTGACCGGACTGCGCCCGGTACACCCCTAGCCCGAGCAAGGCCAGGAAGGCCACCAGGACGGCCCAGACGAGCCAGCGGCCCCAACGCAACCGCCGGCCTGGAGCGGCCGCAGGGCTCAGCATCACCTTATCCGCCATTGCAACCCGGTCTCCCTAAGGCCAACACCTTCGGTCACTGCATTCATTGGCCATTGCCCTGTCACCGGCCGCCGCCGGGTTTGGTGTTGGGCGCCCCCCAGATGCGCCGGCCGGTGTGAATCCGCAGCCGGGTCGCCCTGCTCACATCAATGGCCGAACCTTCCAAGTTGCCGTCGGTCGGCTGGGTCTCGGCAATTACGTTGCCGCCGGCGTCGATGGCCTGAATGATAAAGACATCCAGGTTGCGCCGCGCCGGACCATCGGTGCGGGTGCCGGTGCGCAGGTATTTGGAGCCGTGGCACGGGCATTCGTAGCGGTTGTTGGTCGCCACCCACTTGTACAGACACCCCAGGTGAACGCATACCTTGTATAAGGCCTTGACGCCCGGCTGCTGGGGGTAATCTTGAGGTTGGCGCGGGTCATTCACGCTCTGTCCAGCGAGATTGACCAGCCAGAAGCGGCCGGCGTCGAAGGGCTTGGGAGCGCTGTCGAGCGGGGGAACCTCCCCCACGTCGATCTCGAAGATGCCGCCGAACTCGCCGGCCCGGAAGCGTGGAACGGCGAACCACAAAATCGCACCACCCAGCTCGGCCGTAAAGAGCGCCATGGAGGCGGCCCAGATGTAGTACAGGAACTCGCGCCGAGTCATCGACACTGTGCCGCCCAGGGACTGGGCCGGGCGAGTCGCTGGACGCGCTTCCGCGGTCGTCATGGCACACCTCCTCTCACCGTCGAAGTCGACTACTTCAGAATCTCTCCCAGGTACTCCTCAATCTGCGCGGCCGTTAGCGCGCCGATATGGATGCGGCTGATCACTCCATCGCGACCGACAAACACACTCAGAGGCAAGCCGCGCAACCGGTAAAGGCGTTCCGTGACATCCCCGTCCTCGTCCAGGAGCACCGGGAAGGTCATATCGAATTCCTCGACAAAGGCCTCCACCTCAGGCCGCGTGTCTTGGAAAGTGAGATTGACCGCAAGCAGGACGAAACCCTGGTCTTTGTAGGCCTGGTAGGCCCTCACGAGGTCTGGCATCTCCAGGCGGCAGGGCGGGCACCATGTTGCCCAGAAGTTGATGAGCACCGGCTGACCACTGAATTGAGCGAGGCTGACCGTCTCACCATCGAGCGCCAGCAACGTAAAGTCCGGGGCCGGCGCACCCGCTACTGGCGCCGGCGCGCTGCTCATCTTCGCCGGCGTTAGCAGCACCGTGAAGAGGGGCGTCCCATCCAGCGACACGGCGGATCTTGCCACCGTCTCGGAGAGGATCGCGGGCGCACCCTGCCCGAACAGCAGGCCGCCCAGCCCGAGGCCCAGGGCCAGACCCCCCAGCAACAGGCCCGCCACCCACCAGCCAGAAGATCTGCGCGTCGTAGGCTCCTGTTCCACTCAGTCGCCCTTCATTGTTGTCAAGATGTCTTCGCTGTTGTCGCCAAAGTAAAGATCAACCCGCTGCAACTGGATGCGGCCCTCGGTGTCGACAACGACGTAGCCCATTTCTGGAATGTCGCCCATGCCGCCCATGGGCCAGTCGGGGCGGAGTTGCATGTCATAGAGGCGGGTCACCTGCATGTCCTTGTCCGCGAGAAGCGGGAAACTGGCGCCGGAGCCGGCCCGCGTCTGCCGCAGGGTTTCCGGCGTGTCGTAGCCGACCGCCAGCAGGTCACCGGCCGCCCGGAATTCTTCAATGCGTTTCTCCAGCTCGCCGAGCTGGCTGACACAGAGTTGTCAGCCAAAACCCATATAGAACACAATCGCCTTGGGGCGACCATCGCCCGGGGTCAGCGTATACGGCTGCCCATCCACCCCGATCGCGGTGAAGGCTGGCGCCGGCTGGCCGACGTGCGTGGGAATGCTAAACGTCGTGTCGGTCTCCTCTAGCCCATTGTCACTGCTCGCGGGGCGCCGCCGGGTCACGGCCAAGCCAGCCAAAATAACGATACCGATCACCGCCGCAGCCAGGACGATTTTTCCCGAACTCGGTTTGCGTGTCGTTTTTCTCTTATTGCTCATCAGAGTTTCCTAGGGCGCACCCGGCTCCGGCGCCTGGTTGCGCAGGCGGGTAACAAACTCCATCACGCGCATATCGTCGAAGCTGCTCAACTTGTCGATGCGCCCCCACGAGGTAAGTGCCAGGCGCGCATCCATCGTAGGGCGGGGTACCGCGATGAGTTTTTTCGCGTTCGTCGTCACGACGACGGGCCGAGCACGGTCCATGACCGCCTTGATCTGCGTCTTGAGGGCCTCGCACCCAGCCTCGTCCAGCGCTGAACAGTTGTACCAAATGACGACATAACCGTGTTCCAGGTTGTGAACGAGGTTTTCGTCCGGCGGGGCCGCGTCGTAAAACCCGGCCTCCACGGGCCCGGCATGTGGTCCGGAGGTCGGCGGGTCCGAGTTGTAGGGTTCATGCGGCACGCCTAGCTGGATGTGGGTGCGCGGCAGCTGCGGGACGCTCTGGCCAGGCTTGGGCTGAAGCTGGCCCCACACGGCGTACCCGGCGAGAACCAGCGCAACGACGCCGGCGAGGACCATGGCCGCCCGCTGCAGCAGTCGTTTCCGGTGCCGTTCGGCTTCCCTCATTTCACGGCGGCTCTGGCCCGCGCCTTTCACTTTGGCATTCATGGCACTGCCAGGCCTTCATCCAGCAACGCGACCTCTCCCGCTGGCACCTCTTCACTCGCCTGCGCTTCCAGTGCCTGAATCTCTTGCGCCAGAGCAGCGCGGCGTTGTTTCAGGTCTGCCAGGCCCTGCCCGACCGGCGGCTCTAGCGCGCCGGCCGGCTGACCGCTACGCGAAAGAAGCCACAGCATGACGGCCATCGCAAGCGGGCAGGCCAACCGGGCACCCCAAAATAGTACCGTTTGTAGCTCCACTGGAGATCTCTCCTTATCTCAGGCCAACTGTCGTCTTGTGGCGTCGAACTGTTCGGGAGTGATTTCACCTCAGGCAAGGCGCCGCTGAAGGATGGCCAATGGCGCGCCAGGGTTTGACCCCGGGCGCCTGGCCAGCCTAATCGTCCATACAAACCCCGCGACGAGAAAGGCCGTAAGGCCCAAGACGAACACCCAGCCCAGCCAGTACCAGGGCGACACCCAAGCGGAGATCACGGATCCGCCTCCACTCACGCTGCCCCCCATCATGTTGCCGCCCAGCATGTCACTCATTTGACCCATCAACTGGGTGCACTGCGCGATCATTTCGTCCATCACAATCTCTCATCGTTTCGCGGCCCGCGGACGAACGCTGCTTCATCGCCTCAAACTGCTCGGGCAGGAGGTCGCCTTGGGCATACCGGCGTTTGAGAATCGCGAGCGGCGACTCAACCAAGTTCGCGGACGGGCTCGATGCCCGCGCCGCCCGGGTGATGGCCACCACAATGAGGACCGTTATTCCGATGACGAACAGAATCCCTAAG
>CAYUYN010000228.1:0-6880 GCA_964449185.1 uncultured Anaerolineales bacterium
ACTGGCCGACCAGGCCGGCGAGCTCGACCCCGAGGCGCGCCAGGCCCTGGCCGACAGCCTGCGGGAGGCGGCCGACGAATTGGCCACGACCGCCCCCGGCGTTTCGCAGGCCTTGGAAGAGGCCGCGCAGGGCATTGCCCCGACCGATGGCGACCCGGCCGAAAGCGCCGCCGCCGCGGCCGCAGCTCTGGAAGACCTGGCGAACCTGGTCGAAGGGCTCGACCAGTCCCGCGCGAGCGGCACCAGCGATCCGGCGGGCAGCGGCGGCAGCTCGGCCGGCGACCCCGAAGGCGACGCTGTGGACCGCGAGTCGCAGTCCGGCGGCACCACCGAGCGCCTCCAGACCGACGGCCAGCCCGTCGAGCTGCCGGCCGACCAATTGACCGAGGACCAAACCGGCGTGCTCCAACCGCCCGAGCACACCGGCAACGCCACCGACACCGTCAACACGCCCTTCACCCAAACGGGAGCCAGCGGCACGAGCAGCAACCAGCCGGCCGATCCGCTGAGCATTCCGTGGAGACTACGACGTGTCATTCAGAGATATTTTTCGCCGCCCTAAGGCCACCCAAGCCGAGGCCGAGGCGGTCGCCAACGACTTGGCCGACTTTGCCGTGCTGCGCCGGCTGGACCGGCTGGCCTTGCGCACCCAGCCGTGGCTGCGCGGCCAGGCGGCCGGCCAGCGCCCCTCGCGCCGCCGGCTGCCCTCCACCGATTTTCGCGAACACCGGCAGTACCTGCCCGGCGACGACTTGCGGCACGTCGACTGGAATGCCTCGGCCCGCTCCGAGCACGTGTACGTCAAGCTCGGCGAACGACCGCGTGAGGCGACCATCCACGTCCTGCTGGACCATACCGCCTCCATGGCGTGGGGCCAGCCCTCAAAGCTCAGCGCCGCGCGCCGCCTGGCCGTGGCGCTGGGCTACCTGGCCCTCAACCACGGCGATCACCTCTCCGTCGGCAGCCTGGCCGACCCCGCGCCGCGCTTTGGCCCCTCGCACGGCACCGGGCGCGTGCCCGGCCTGCTGCGCTTTGTGCGCGGCCTCAAGCCCGTGAGCGGCGGCGACTTGGTCGCCACCGCCCGCACCTACGCCTCCCAGCAGCCGCGCGGCGGGATGGTGGTCATCATCTCCGACCTGCTGGCCGTGCCCGACGTGGGCCGCCTGGTGAGCGTCTTCCCCCCGCCCGCCTGGCAGACCCTGGTCCTCCACCTGCTCCACCCGGCCGAGCTCAACCCCGGTGTGCAAGGCGAGGTGGAGTTCCAAGATGTCGAGACCAAGGAGAAGGCCAATTATGACCTCGACCCCAACGCGGTGGAGCGCTACCAGGCCTTTGTAACGGGCTGGTGCAGCCGCCTGGAGCAGGCCTGCTTCGACCGGGGCGCGGCCTATGCCCGCGTGTTGGCCGACTGGGAGATTGAGCAAGCCGTGGTGCCGTACCTGCGCCGCCGGGGGGTGGTGCAGCCTGTATGAACGTTCTTCAGCAATGGCTCTGGCTGGGCCTGCTGACCCTGCCCGCCATCCTGCTGCTGCACCTGCTGCGCGAGCGCAGCAAGCGCCAGCCCATCTCCAGCCTCGAACTCTGGCGCTGGCTGGAAAAGGAACTGCGCGGCCCACGGCTCCGGCGGCTGCCGGTGACCTGGGTTCTCTTGCTCCAACTGCTGGCGGCCCTGTTTCTCAATCTGGCCCTCTCGCAGCCGCAGCTCACCTTGGCCCGCCTGATCCCCGGCCGGCAGCACCTCATCCTCATTGTCGATACGAGCAGCAGCATGGGCGCGCAGGACGTACAGCCCTCGCGCCTGGCACAGGCTCAGGCCGCCGCGGCCGCCCGCCTGGCCACCCTCGGCGAAAACGACCGGGTGACCCTCATCAGCGCGGGGCCCGCCGCCCGCCAGCTCGGCAGCGCCACCGGCGAGAGCCTGGGCGACCTCAACGGCCGGCTGGCGGCCCTGCGCGCCGCCGGCGACGGCAGCGATTGGCCGGGAAGCCTGGCCCTGGCCACCGCCGCCATCGAGCCCGACCTCAACAACCAGGTCGTGGTCTACACCGATGGCGCTTTTGAGATGTCGTCCACCATCGCGGAAGTCAGCCTGCCGGCCGAAGTCGAAATTACCCTGGTTGGGCAGCCGCAGGCCAACCAGGCCGTGGTCACCCTGGCCGTGCGCCCCAGCAGCTCGGGGGCCGTGCAGGTCTTTGCCCGCCTGGCCAATTTTTCCGACACGCCGGCCGAACGCACGCTCACCCTCTTCGCCGACGGCCGATCTCGCGACGAGCTGGTGGTAACCCTGCCTGCGTCCGGTGTCTCGGAGCAGGCCTGGACTTTGCCACCGGGCATCCGCACGGTGTCGGTGAGCCTCGGCGGCAGCGGCGATGTGCTACCGGCCGACGACAGCGCCGCGGTGGGGGTCCTCGGCACGACCACGCTGGAGGGCGTGCTGGTGGCGGTCGACCCGGCGGCCGACGCCACGCTCGTGCTGGAACGTGCGCTGCGCTCTTTGCCCAACCTCCACCTCATCACGGTGACCCCCGAGAATTACGCCTCCTATGAGAACTATGATTTGACGGTCTTTAGCGGCTGGCTGCCCAACACCTGGCCGCGCGGCGGCGTGCTCGTCATGGCGCCGCCCGAGGGGCTGGGTCTGCTCAACGTCCAGCCGCCCACCACCGTCGGCGCGCTGCCCGCCGCCCCGACCGACTCATTACTGGCCGATGTCGACCTCGGCCCGGTGGACTTTGGCCGGGGCTCGCTGCTCGAAGCCCCCGATTGGCTGACGCCGGTGCTCACCGACGAACGCGGGCTTACCCTGGTCTGGCGCGGCGCCACGCAGGACAGCCGGCTGGTCGTCTTCACGTTTGGCCTTGAGCGCGGCAACCTGGCGCGGCGCACGTCCTTCCCGGTGCTCATGGCCAATGCCGTGGCCGAGGTGCTGCCCCCGCCCCTGCCCGCATCGATTGCGCCCGGTGAGCCGGTGGGTCTGCCGCCCGCGCATAGGCTGCCCTTCCTGACCATCACCGATCCGACGGGCGCCGAGCACACGTTCACCGGTGAGCGCTCATCCCTGTTCACCGAAACCTATCAGCCCGGTCTGTACCTGCTGCGCGGCCGCACCATCGCCGGCGAAGATTGGCAGGGCGGGTTTGGCGTCAACGCCGGCTCCGCCCTCGAATCGGACCTGCGCGTGTCGGCGCAGCCCCTGCTGCGCTCCATCGCGGAGGGCGGCGTGCTGCCCACGGTGGAAGCCAACCAGCCCGAAGACCTGTGGCCGTGGCTGGTGCTGTTCGTGCTGTTCTTGATGATTGTGGAGGCCGGGCTGTCATGGCGCTAAGCTTCGACCGGCCCTGGGTCTTATATCTGCTCCCCGCCCTGGCCCTGGTCCTGCTCCTGGTGGCCTGGGTCAAAAAGACCCGCAACGTGCTGGGGCCGGCCCTGCGCTACGGCCTCTTCACCCTGCTCATCCTGGCGGCGGCCGGTCCCCGGCCCTTCCGGCCCAAGATCGAAGTGCTCCCGCGCCAGGTCATCGTCCTGGACGGCTCGGCCAGCGTGGACCCGGCCTCGCTCGCCGCGATACAGGCGGCCTTGTCCACGTCGGGTTTGACGAGCGACGAAGCGGTGGTGGTGCAGTTTGGCCAGGAACCGCGGGTCGTCGGCAATTGGGCCGAGGCGTGGCCGGAGGCGGAGGGCGGCACGGTGGGCACCAACATCGCGCGCGCCCTCGACTTTGCCGGCCAGATGACCGGCCGCAGCGAGTCGATTGTGCTGGTGAGCGATGGCCTGGCCACCGAAGGCGACACCCTGGGCGCGGCCAGCCGCCTGGCCGCCGCCGGCGTGCGCGTGGACGTGTGGGCGCTGCCGGCCGTCGCCGTGGGCCAGGACGTGGCGCTTGAAGGCATCCTGCTGCCGCCCAGCCTTTGGTCGGGCGAGCCCTTCAGCGTCACGGTGCAGCTGCTGGCCCGCGTGGATACCCCCGCCACCCTGGAGGTGACGCGCGATGGCGCCGCGCTGGCCTCGCTGTCGCTTGAGTTGACCGCGGGCGAAAATCTGGTGACGCTCTCAACCGGCGCGGAGGCCGAGGGCCTGACCGCCTTTGAAGCACGCGTGACCGCTCCCAACGACGGCCGGCCCCAAAACGATTTTGCCGCCGCCGTGGTCCGCGTGCAGCCGCCGCCCGCCGTCCTGATCGTGGCCGACCAGCCGGCCAACGGCCAACGCCTGCGCGATGCGCTGACCGGCCAGGGCATCGCCGCACGGATGACCGACCCGGCCAACCTGCCGGCCGACACCGTCGCCCTGGAAGCCTACCAGGTGTTGGTGCTCATGGACGTGCCGGCCCCCACGCTTTCCCTGGAACAACAGGCGGCGCTGGAGGCATTTGTGTACGCGCAGGGCCATGGGCTTATCTTTACGGGCGGCCCGTCCGCCTACTCGCTCGGCGGCTACGACAACACCCTGCTCGAGCAGATGCTGCCGGTGGCCCTACAGCCGCCCGAGCGCGCCGAGCGCGCGCCGGCCAGCCTGCTGCTGATCATCGACCGCTCGGGCAGCATGACCGGCTCTAAGTTGGACCTGACCAAGGAAGCCGCCATGCGGGCGGTTGAGATCCTCCAGCCCAGCGACCGCATTGGTGTGCTCGTCTTTGACGACCTGTGGGAATGGCGCGTGCCCCTCACCACGCTAGGCGACGGCGCCCAACTGCGCTCGGTGCTGGACACCATCGGCACCCTCACCAGCCGCGGCGGCACCGACCTGCTGACCCCGCTGGAAGTCGGCGTCAACGAGATGGCCGCGCTGGCCGAAGGCAACAAGCACGTGGTGGTGCTCAGCGACGGCATCAGCTCCAGCGGCACGCCCGAAGAGTTCCGCCAGATTGCCGAGACGGCGCGGGCGGCCAACGTCACCATCTCCACCATCGCCGTCGGCGACAACGCCGACACCGAGCTCATGGCCAACATCGCCGAGTGGGGCCTGGGCCGCTTCCACGTGGCCACCACGCCCGAGAGCATCCCGCGGCTGGTGCTGGCCGAGAGCCGCGCCGTCAACAGCCAGTCGGTGCAGGCGGGCAGCGTCCAGCCCAACATTGTCCAGCCGCATCCCCTGGTGAACCAATTCAGCCCGGCCGACTTTCCCCCGCTGGAGGCCTACGTGGCCCTGTCCGACCGGCCGGCCACCACCGCCGATGTGGTGCTGGCCTCACCGCTGGATGACCCCCTGTTGGCGGCCTGGCAGTATGGGCTGGGCCGCGTCGTCGCCTGGACCAGTGACGTTGGCGGCGTGTGGACGCCGGCCTGGGCCGAGTGGCCCGAGCTGGGCCGCTTCTGGGCGCAAGCGGTGCGCTATGCCCTGCCCGACCCCAAGCAAGGCGCGGTGCTGGCCGAGGCCAACACCGTGGGCGACCAGGTGACGGTGACCGTGCTCGGCGCCGCCGCCGATGGCCGCGCCATCACGTTGGCCAGCGCCGAGTTGGCGCTGGCTGCGCCCGACGGCGCCTTGTTCACGGTCGTCCTGCCTCAGATCGCGCCCGGCGAGTACCAGGCCACCTTTACCGCGCCCGGCGCGGGCGCCTACCGCGGCCTGGTCACCTTGCAGAAGGCCGGTGAGCGTTGGGAAACGCCCCTGGGTTTGGCGGTTGGCTACACACCGGAGTATGATCCGCGGTGGTCGGACGGCACGGCCACGCTGCGGCAAGTGGCCGCGCTGACCGGCGGCCAGCAGGTGAGCGGGCTGCGCGTGGCCGCTGCCGCCGCCAGCGCGGACGAAGAACAGAGCGAGGCCGGCCTGTGGCTGGTGCTGGCCGCGTTGTTGCTGTGGCCCGTGGAAATCGCAATTCGGCGTCGCTGGATGCCCTGGAAGTGAGACCCATGGAAGCTAAAACGAAAACGCCCTCGTTCACCCCGCCTGGCGGGATCACGGTAGAAGACTTCAACACCATCGCCGGCAACCTGCTGGCCGAGGTGGGCCAGGTGCTGGTCGGCCAGGAGGCGCTGATCCATCAGCTCCTGATCACGCTCCTCGCCGGCGGCAACGCGCTGTTGGAAGGCGTGCCCGGACTGGGCAAGACCATGCTCGTGCGCACGCTGGCCCAGGCCATCAGCGGCAGCTTCAGCCGCATCCAGTTCACCCCCGACCTGATGCCGGCCGACATCGTGGGCACCATGGTGCTCACCGAAGACGAGAACGGCCGCCGCGCTTTTCGCTATCACGCCGGGCCGGTCTTCGCCAACCTGCTGCTGGCGGACGAGATCAACCGCGCCACCCCGCGCACTCAGAGCGCCCTGCTGGAGGCCATGCAGGAGCGGCGCGTGACCGTTTCGCGCACCAGCTATCAATTGCCCAACCCGTTCTTCGTGTTGGCCACCCAAAACCCCATTGAGATGGAGGGCACGTACCCGCTGCCCGAGGCCCAGCTTGACCGCTTCTTCTTCAAGATCAACGTCGCCTATCCCACCGAAGACGAGCTGATGGAGATTGCGCGCCGCACCACGGGCGTGGACATCCGTGCCGCCCGGCCCGTGGTGGACGGCCCCACCGTGTTGGCCATGCAGCAGTTGGCGCGGCAGGTGCCCGTGGCCGAGCACGTGACCCGCTACGCCGCCCGTTTGGTGCTGGCCACCCACCCGCAAGGTACCAACGGCAAGGGCCTGCCGCTGGTGAACAAACACCTGCTCTATGGCGCCAGCCCGCGCGGCATGCAGGCCCTCATCCTGGCCGCCAAGGTAACGGCCCTGCTGGACGGCCGCGAGGCCGCCTCCGCCGACGACGTGCGCGCCGTGGCTGTGCCCGCGCTGCGCCACCGCCTCATCCTCAACTACGAGGCCCAGGCCGCAGGCGCCAACCCCGACGAGATCGTGGCGCAGGTGGTGCAGCAGATAGCGGCGAAGTGAGG
>CAYUYN010000229.1:0-6808 GCA_964449185.1 uncultured Anaerolineales bacterium
AAACCCGGACCTACAAAAAGCCATACAGGATCGCGGGCACAGCCCGCTCCTACAAAATAACCATTCAACTGACCACTGTCCACTACCCACTGACCACTATCTTTGTCCCAGCCCCGTGCGCCGCTCCAGCCAGGTGCCGGCGGCGGCGATGAGGTAGCAGCCGATGTAGTAGATGACGGTGATGAAGAAGAAGGCCTCGCGGCGCAGCCCGAGCCAGGCGGGCTGGGCGATGACGGCGTTGGCGATGTTGAGCAGGTCGAACAGGCCAAGGATGGCCACCAGGGAGGTGTCCTTGAACAGGCCGATGAACGTGCCTGTCATGGGCGGGATGACCAGGCGCAGGGCCTGGGGCAGGATGATGAGGCGCATCTGCTGGAAGGTATTGAGGCCCAGGGCCTCGGCCGCCTCGTACTGGCCCTTCGGGATGGCCTGGAGGCCGCCGCGCACGTTCTCGGCCACGTAAGCGGCGCTGAAGAGCATTAAGCCCCACATGGCGCGGAAGGCGTTCTCGATGATGATGTCCGGGGGCAGGAACAGCGGCAGCAAGATCAACGCCATGAAGAGCACGGTGATCAGGGGCACGCCGCGGAAGACCTCGATGTAAACCGTCGAGGCGGCCGCGACCACGTTGCCCCGGTAAAAGCGCTGGAAGGCGAACGCGGCTAGTACCAGCCACAGCGGCCAGAGGATGAAGACAAACTCCAGCGGCGTGCGGGCCACGGACAGGTTGGGCAGGGTGGTGGTGCGCAGGCCCCACAGCGCCACCAGGCCGACGACGGCGTAAGTGAGCCAGGCGGGGATGCCGAGAAGCTGGCTGCGGCGGCCAACCGCCAGGAGGATGCCCAGCGGAAACGACAGCAGGGCGGCGAAGACAAAAATGATGAGAGTGAGCAGCAGGCCGCCCCAAAAGCGCGTCTCGATAACGGGCAGGCCGGCGGTGCCGCGCAGCAGGACCCAGAAAATTAGCGGCGAGACCAGCCACAGCAGGGTGACCAGGGGGCGGATGCGCTTGAGCCGCAGCCGCAGGGGACCATAGACCGGGAGGCTGAGGGCGATAAGCACCGCCAGCACGGCCACGCTGGCCCACACGCGCCAGAGCTGGTCGTTAGGGAACTGGCCCGCCATAAAGAGCTTGAAGTTGGCGACGATGATGCCCCAGGTGGCGCCGGTGTGCTCGCCCGGCCCGGCGAAACTGGCATTGAAAATGGCCCAATTCAGCAGGCCGCGCGCGGCAGCGGCGAGCCACAGGAAGATGATGAGGCTAAGCAGGGCGCTGGCGGGGGTGTTGTAGAGGCGCTCCTGGAGCCACTGGCCGACGAGGTCGGGCTTGTGGCGCGCGGCGCTATAGGCCACCCACAGCGCGCCGAACAGCCACAGCGTGCCGATCACCACGGCCAGGGCTGGCGCGCTGCGCAGTTGGCCGAGGTAGACCCACAGAGCGGTCAGCAGCAGCAGGACATTGACGGCGATTTGGAGCGGGTTGGCGTACAACCGTTCGCGGGCCCAGCCCTGAAACTGCGCGCCCGGGTTGCGGCTGGCAGGCGGGAGGGAGGCAGGGGTCGCTTGCGTGAGGGTGGCCATAGATTGCGTTATCCCTCTCAGCGTTCCACGATGGCCACGCGCTGGTTGTACCAGTTGAGCAGTGCGGAGATGGCCAGGCTGAGCGCCAGGTAGGCCAGCATTACCAGGGCCATCACCTGGATGTTGCGGCCCGATTGGTTGCCGATGGTGTTGGTGACGAGCACCAGGTCGGGATAACCCACGGCAATGGCCAGGCTGGAGTTCTTAGCCAGGTTGAGATACTGGCTGGTAAGCGGCGGGATGATGACGCGCAGGGCCTGGGGCAGCACCACGAGCTGGAGGCGCTGCATCTCGGTGAGGCCCAGGGCGCGGGCGGCCTCGCTTTGGCCGCGCTGCACCGCTAGGATGCCGGCGCGCACGATCTCGGCGATGAAGGCGGCGGTGTAGAGCACCAGCCCGAAGAGGATGGCGGCAAACTCGGGCGTCATGCGCGTGCCGCCCACCAGGTTGAGGCCTTCCTGTACGGGCACCGACATGACGACCGGCCGTTCGGAAAGGTCGGACAGCAGGTGGCCGCCGGGGTTTTCCAGGGTGGGCAGTTGGGCGGCCAGCATCACCCGGTCGCCGGCAAAGGCCTCGCATTCGCCCTCGCCGTAGGCCGCGGCGGCTTGGTCGGGCCGGTCGAAGCGGTTGACGTGGTAGGGGATGCGCCGGGCGCGGAGCTGGCCGGTGAAGTTGGGCTCGGAGGGCGAGTCCTTGAGCACGCACACCTGGAGCGCCGCGGCCTGCAGCTCTTCGGGCGGCACCTTTTCGAGCTCGCGCGGGCTGAGGTTGGGGATGGGCAGGCGCTTGAGCACCACCGCTTCCAGGCCGCTGAGCGTGTCGCGGGCCTGGCCCACGCGGCTGGCGCGCGTGACCAGCACGGCCTGGCTGTGGCTGTAGCCGCTGGTAAAGAACCAGCCGAAGGCGATGACGGCCAAGGCGCTGAGAGCCGACCAGGCCAGGCGGTTGCCGCGCCGGCCGGTCTTCTGTTCGCGCTGGCCGAGGAGGAGCCAGAGGACTTGGAATTGGACGAGGCCGAGCAGGATGAAGGCCAGCCATGGCAGAGCCGAGGCGGTGAAGACCGGCCAGGGCAGGGAGATGCCGCGCTGGTTGAGGTAGATGCCGAGGCCGGGGCGCAGGCTATCGCGCACGGCGGGCAGACCCAGGATGACGACGTAATATAAGAAAAAGAGCTGGACCAGTAGGGGGGTATTGCGAATGAGGTCGATGTAGCCGGCCGCGATGCGGCTGAGCAGCCAGTTGTTGGAGAGCACGGCGATGCCGGCGAAGGTGCCCAGCAGGGTGGCCAGGACGATGCCGACGACGGCCACCTTGACGGTGTTGAGCACCCCCACCTGAAGCGCGCGCCAGTAGCTGTCGGTGGTCTGGTAGTCGATGGGCAGCTCGCCGATATCGAAGGAGGCGGAGCTGCTCATGAAGTTGAAGGCGCAGCGGAAGCTGCTGGTGCCGTCATCGCACAGGAACTGCGCGCCGCCCAGGTCGCTGAGGCCGCTGACCAGGTTGCGGGCCAGCCAGCCGAGGCTGAGCACCAGCACGACGACGAAGGCGATCTGGGCCAGGACGCCCAGCACGCGCACGTCGCGCCAGAACGGAATGGCGGCGGTGGACGCTGTTCGCAGATTGGAGGCCGGGGGCCGGGGCGCCCCGGAAGGGGAGGTCACAGCCATGGGCGGGCCTTTCTAGGGCAGAGGGTGCGGACAGCTAAGAAAGCGGCGCGGAGGGTTTACCCCTCCGCGCCGCTGGCGGATCTCTTTAGCGGAAGGGAATGGCGTACTGGATGCCGCCGTTCGTGTAGAGCGCGTTCAGTCCGCGCGGCAGGTTGAAGGGCGTGTCGGGACCCAGGTTGCGGTCGTAGATTTCGCCGTAGTTGCCCACGTGCGTGATGACGCGCGCGCAGAAGTCGTTGGTCAGGCCCAGGGCCAGGCCCAGGTCGCCTTCTACACCGAGCACGTTGAGCACGACCGGGTCGTCGCTGCCGAGCATGTCGGCCACGTTGCCCGAGTTGATGCCCAGCTCTTCGGCGTTGAGGGTGCAGTTGATTACCCAGCGGACGATGTCACCCCAGTTGTTGTCGCCATGGCGCACCGAGGGGCCGAGCGGCTCCTTGGACATGGTGGCGTCCAGGATCATGTGATCATCGGGCACCGCCAGCAGGACTTGCTGGCTGACCAAGCCGGACTTGTCGGTGGTGAAGCCGTCGCAGCGGCCCGTGTCGTAGGCTTCGCGCGTGGCCACGGCGTCGGCCAGCACGATGGGCTCGTACTCAACGCCCAGAAAGCGATAGACGTCGGCCAGGTTCTTCTCGGTGGTGGTGCCCTGCTGGACGCAGATGGTGCCGCCCGCCAGGCCTTCCAGGTCGGTGATGCCGCTGTCCTTGCGGACCATCATGCCCTGGCCATCGTAGAAGGTGACGCCCAGGAAGTCGAGACCGAGCGAGGTGTCGCGGCTGATGGTCCAGGTGGTGTTGCGGATGAGCACATCGGCCTCACCAGACTGGAGCACGGGGAAGCGCGTCTGGGCGGTGGTGGGGACGACCTCCAGGGCTTCGGGATCGTCAAAGATGGCGGCGGCGACGGCCTTGCAGAAGTCGACGTCGAAGCCGCCAAACTGCTGGGTGTCGGGATCGAGGTAGCCGAAGCCGGGCACGCTGGCGTTGCCGGCGCACAGCAGGCGGCCGCGCTCCTGGACGGTCTGCAGGGTCTCGCCGGCCTCGGCAAAGGTGACGGGCACCTGCACGGGGGCCGCGGTGGCCGCGGGGGCGCCTTCGACGGGCACTTCGACCGTCACCGGCACTTCCACCGTCACGATACGCGTGACTTCCACCATGGAGCCGGGGCCGCCTGCGATGCTGGGGGCGGCCGTAGGCGTGGCGCAGGCGGCGAGCACGAACACCGCGGCCAACAGGCCTACAACAAGCGTGTAGAGTTTTCTATTCATCGTCTCCTCCTATAAGGGGACTGTACAAATCGATCGGCGAACAGTAGGTAGGTGGAATGGTCGCTGCCGGCGGGCCTCCTATGTTTGATAAAGCGTGCGGTCTGCCTGCGCCGGGTGCGGTCACGCCGCAGCGCGCCGCCGGGCCAGCCAGGCGAGAGCACAGTATAAGGGTGACGGGGAATAAGTCAAAAGCCAGGGGCTGGCTCATAAGCGCTTTCCCCCCCGTTCCCCGTGCTCCCCGCTCCCCCGCGGCTGCTACTTCTTCTTCTTGTGCTTGTCGACCACCGCCTGGGCCGCCTGCCGTCCGGTCTGCATAATGGCCGGGCCATGGCTGGGGATGAGGTGGTCGAAGTCCAGCGCGGCCAGCCGGGCCTGGGCCGCATGGTTGAGGCCCGGGTCGTAGGTGAAAGGCACGGCCGGGTCGCCGAGCTTGCCACTCAGGTTGCAGAAGGTATCGGCGCTCAGCAGGGCGCGGTCGCCGGCGTGGAACAGGGCCACCATGCCCGGCGCGTGCCCCGGCGCGTGGAAGACCTGGAGGCCGTCGAGCCGCATGCCGTCATCCAGGGGGAGCTGGACGTTGCGGCCCACGAGGGCCGGCGGGGACATTTGGGCCAGGCGGTAGAGGAGTGACTTGGCCGGGATGCTGCCGTAGGCGGCCGGGCCAAGGAGGTAGGGGATCTCGGCGCGGCCGGCGGCGATAGGGATGTTCCAGCGGGCGCGGATGGCCTCGGCGGCGGCGGCGTGGTCCAGGTGGCCGTGGGTGAGCACCAGGGTGTGCGGGGGCTGCTCGCCGGTGACGGCCGTCACCTGGTCGAGGATGTTGTCGGCGAAGCCGGGCGCGCCGGCATCCACCAGGATCCAGCCGCCGCGCCCGCCGGCGGCCGAGGCGTCGCGCACCAGGAAGACGCCCACCGGCAAGCGCCCGCCAAAGAACGGCAGGTCGAGCTTGTAGATGTGGGGCGTGAGTTGGATAAATTTCACCTGCGGCTTGGCCATACTCGTTCTCCTCTGATCAGTTGAAAGAAAAGCGTTCGGGCGGCTGCACAGCGCCGCTGGGCATGGCCAGGGCATGGTGTTCCAGCATCTTCCAGGCGCCGGCCACCCGGCGATAGACGTTGGTGGCGCGCGTCTGCATGATGCCGGTGCCGCGCACCTGGCTCATATCGATGTTTTCCAGACAGTTGACCTCGGCGGTCTGGCCGTAGAGGCGCACCTGCACCTCGCCGGCCCAGACACGCAGCGGGCCCTGGTTCTCAAAGATTTGGCGCCAACTGGCGCGGATGGCGTCCCAGCCGTACAGCGCGGGCCAACCCGGATGCACGCACACCGCCTCGGGCGTGTCGAGCCACAGGCGCCGCATCAGAGCGAAGTCGGCCAGGCTGAGGGCGGTATAAAAGCTGGCGTTGGCGATGAGGAGGGCGTTGGTGGTGTCGTCCATGGCGCGACTCTATTATACGGGCGAACGGCCCCAGCCGGTCTGATCCCAATTTGGTGGGTGTCTTGGGCAAAGACAGCTAGTACATCTGGATAAGGTCATGCTACACTGCCGTAAGCGCAGGCACGCGGGCCTGCGTAATTTCTAAGGAGATATGCATGACGACCGAGGCTGAGACCGAGCCACTGATGATCAACGGCAGGGCCGTGGACCCGGGGTTGTTGGAGGCGCGGGCCCTTGGTCGCTGCCGCTTGGAGGAGTGCCAGAGCTATTGCTGCTCGGGCGGGGTGTGGATCCACCTGCGGCAGGTGGAGGACATCCTGGCGCACCAAGACCTGGTGCTGCCCCAGATGCCCCCCGACCGTCAGGACCCGAGCCAATGGTTTGACGGGACGCACGAGCCGGACGATGATTATCCCGAGGCGGGCCCGTGCACCGGCACGGCGGTGGTGCCGGATGCGACGCACCCGGCCGGCAAGACGTGCATCTTCCTGCGGCCAGACCGGCTGTGCGCGCTGCAGGCGGCGGGCATGGCGAACGGCGAGCACCCCTGGCGCTACAAGCCCTTCTATTGCGCGCTGCACCCGTTGGTGCTGGACGGCGGCCAACTGACGCTGGCGGAAGACAGCGAGATGTATTTAGAGGGCGGCAATTGCAACCGGCCCGAGCCGGGGGTGATGATCCCGCTGTATGAGTTGTACGATGTGGAGACGAAGCTGGTGGTGGGGGAGGCGGGCTGGGAGGCGTTGCGGGCGCTGCGGGGCTGAGGGGGTGAGACGTAAGGGGGGCGCGGGTGATGTAGAGCACACGCCTCGGTCACACGCAGCGGAGCGCCCGTCGCCCGCTTACACC
>CAYUYN010000230.1:0-6787 GCA_964449185.1 uncultured Anaerolineales bacterium
CTTAGGGTCTGACGAGCCGGTCCGCCTGCTCGACGCCGTGCAGCTGATCGAAGAGCTGACTGGTTGCGAGGCCAAGCTCGTTTTCCAGCCCCGGCACAAGGCCGACGTTCCGGCCAGCTGGGCCGACATCTCCAAAGCCCACCGCCTGCTCGGTTGGCGGCCCGAGACCCGCTTTGCCGCTGGTGTGCAGGCCCTGGTCGCCTGGTACCGGCAAGAGCGGGCTTGGGCCAGCCAGCTGATCACGGATTGACGCCAGGTAATGTGCGGCCTTTGGGGTTGGTTCGGTCCCAGCTGTGTGGTGCCCGAGCGTTTGCCGGAAACGCTGGCCCGCTTACTCCGCCACCGCGGCCTCGATGACCGCGGCTGCGAGCAAGGGCTTGGTTGGGGTTTAGGCTTCACCCACCTGAGCATTTTGGATCTCAGTCCGGCTGGCCACCAACCCATGCGCACGCCCGACGGCCGCTATTGGCTCGTGTTCAACGGAGAGATCTACAACTACGTGGAGCTGCGCGCCCGCCGCTGGGGTTGGCTGCTGTGGCGGCTGCTCGTCTTCGATGCCTGGGCCCGCCAATACGTCGACACCAACAGCTTCCTGACGAGGCCGCACGCCCGGCACACCCGCCCGAGCTAAACCTTCCACGAATGCAGCGCATTACTCATCGGCGACGCGCCGCGGGGGCGCTCCTCCTGGCCGCACTCATTGGCGCGTGCCGGGCCAACGGGCCCAGCTCCCCCTTGCCAACGCCCAGCCCAGTGGCAGGGCCACCAGCGTCCACCCCCATTGGCACGCGCGCTGACCCGGTTCAGCTGGTTTGGTTCTATCGGCCGCCGACCGATCCCGAATTACCTTACCTGGCCGAGCACTTTGATGTGTTCGTCCTCACCAAGTCGGATGAGCCGGTGCGCGACCAACTGCAACAGGCAGGCGTCAACGGCCCTTTTCTGGAATACCTGCGTTTTGACGCCATCAACGACCCCGGCGACTGTGCGGCGCGGCCACGCCGCAACCAGGTGGCTTACGAGGCCGGTGATTTTTGCCGGATCAGCACCGAACATCCCGATTGGTTCTTGTTAGACGCGGTCGGACAACGAATCGAGGTGGATGAAAACTACTATGCCATGGACCCGGGTCACGCGGGCTGGCGTACATTTTGGCTGCTGCGAGCGCAACAGGCGCAAGAGGAACTCAACTGGGAAGGCGTATTCATGGATAACGTCGACGCCACCTTCCAGCGTTTCCGCGACGACGCGCCGGCCGCTTACCCCTCCGAGGCCAGTTATCAGGCCGCCGTGCTCGGGTTCCTGGAGTATGCTTACACGGCCTACTTCCAGCCGCAGGCGCGGCCGCTGTATGCCAATGTCATTGCCGCCCAGGCGCTGGACGACTGGCTGCGTTATCTGCCTTACCTGGATGGGGTGATGGACGAGGCTTGGGCTATGGACTGGTCGGCCGGTTATCTGTCTCCGGAAGATTGGGAAGACCACCTCGCCCGCGCTGAGGCGATCCAGGCCGCTGGCAAGTCGTTACTCCTGGTTTCCCAGGGCGCCCAGGCCGATGCGGGCCGCCAGCAATTCGCCTTCGCGTCTTACCTGCTGATCAGCAACGGACGCGCTGCTTTCCGCTACGCCGACAGCGACCATTACCGCGAAGTGTGGCTTTATCCGAATTATGGCGTCAGCCTGGGTGCAGCCTTAGCCCCGCGCTACCGCGACGGCCGCCTGTGGCGGCGCGCTTTTGAAAAAGGCACGGTGAGCGTGGACCCAGAGGCCCATACGGCCACGCTCACCCTGCCTTGATCTCTGGCTAACCCTACTTCAGGTTCCGTTCCCGCCGACCGGTCAGCAAGCCAATACCGGCCACGATCAAGATGAGCAGCAGCGCGGCGCCCAGTGTCGGCAGCAGCCACCACGGCCGCTCCACCGCCGGGCCGGTCAGGTCACCCAGCCGCACCGGCTGGGGCGTGCCGGCCGCGGCTGCGGCGTCGAAGGCATTGGTCCCGCCGCCCGCCAGCCGCGTATCAGCCATATAGATTTGCTGGCCGGCCACCACGGCGTAGTTGCCGGCCAGTTGGCCGCGCAGCTCAAACCGGCTCAAGGCATCACCCGCCCAACGCAGGCCTTCGTCCGTGTTGCCCAAAACAGCCAGCACCGCGCGGTTGTCGACCCAGGGCGAGGCCAATAGTTCCAGGTACCCGACGCTGGCTTCCGGGGACTGGCGATAGATGACCGGCAGATCTTTTTCCACCGCGATGTTCGAGCCTGGCTCGAAGGGCGCCGGCAGATCGTCCTTGAGCTCGTCGATCAAGGCCAGGTCGCTTGGCCGGCCCACCAGGAGCAGGTGGCTGGTCTGCAGGACACTGACCGGCACCGAGGGTCCATAGTAGGCCGCCAAGCGGATCAGGCGGCCATTGCTCGCATCGCCCAGGTCAAAGGCAATGCGTGCGGCCACGTCCCAGCTAGTCGGGTCCTGCTCGGAGAGCACAAAGGCTGTGTCGGCCAAGCCCGGGTCGCGCGAGAACGGCTGATGATAGTCGTCGAGGTCAAACGCCGTCGCCGTCCCACCCCCGGTCGGGCGCAGCGGCAGATGCAGTAGCGAATCGGGCCAGACGGTTAGCCATAAGCTGGCCAGCCGGGGGTCGATGCAATTGTCGAGCGGGATCAAGGCGCTGCTCAGGCTCAGGCGATTGACCCCGGGCACAATCGCAGCCGCCGGCAGCAGCAGCCGCACGGTGTGATCAGGCTTCGTCGATTCATCCGTGAAGCGGAGACTGCCGATGGGCTGCCCGTTGAGGCTTACGCTCAGGCCCGAGCGCCCGTAGTTAAGCAGCGCCGAGTGGTTGAAGTGCAGGTCGAGATAAGCCTCGCTTTCAGCACCCCGGCCGGCCGGAACGTAGAACGCAAACGAAGTTGAGCTGGTGCCCAGGCTGGTGAAGGTATGGCGCTGGTAGCCCAGATCGGTCAGCGTGCGATTGACCGGCACCGTGGTGGGCGCCTGGGTCTCATCGACAGAGGCCACGAGGGCCACGCTGGGAGTCCCGCTGGTGCGCACGGCCCCGGTGCTCACCGCCTGCGCCGCCTTTACGACCGCAGCATCACTATTGCCGCTCACCACCAGAACCGCCTTGGAGACGTTCCACGGCGACGGCACCAGCTGGATCACACCATCCTCGGGTGAGCTGCCGGACGCCTGAAAGCCAGCCCCCCCGGGAGCGACGGGCAGCGCCAGTTCACCCAGCACCGCCAGCCCGACCGGCTTGCCCACGAAAATAATGTGGTTGAGCGTGCGCACCTCGGCCAGGCGGCTGGCCGGGAGAAGCCCCAGGGCCAAGTCACCGCTGGTCAAGTTGCCGAACCCGGCCGCCACGGTCAGCGCCGCCTGCAGCTCGGCCTGGCTGGGCTGGTCGGGCACGATGACCGTGGCCGCATCCAGCCACAACCGGCTCTCGAAGATCGGCTGCGGGAGGTCGGCCAGGTCAAGCGACAGCTGAGCCACTGCATGCGGCAGAAGCAACCGTGAGCTGGCGCGCACGACCAGGTTGGCCTGTTCGATATTCTGGCAGTCGATGCCGCTGTCCCAGAACAGCGTCAGCCGGTGTTGGCCATCCGGCGCGGCCGCCAGCGCCTCGGCCGAAATAGGCACGTACAGGCGGCTGTTGCCGGTCGCATTGATGGCGAAAAAGCCGAGCGTGACGTCATTCAAGCTGACCGCGAGGGACCCACCGAACAGCCGCGACAACCCGGTCGGCGTCAGCAGCTCATAGTTGAAAAAGCTGGTCAAGTCCAGCTCGACGGCCGCGCCGTCGGTCAGGGCCCAGGTCGAGGGCAGGTCCACATCAAAATTTTCCGACGCGAAGGGGCCAAACAGTGAAGTCTCGTTGAACCCCAGCTGGCTGAAGAGCAGCACGTCTTCTGGGTTGGCCGCCACCGCCGTGGCCGTGGGCAGACTCACAACGGGCGTGGCCGTCGGCAGCGGCGCCGTCGGGGGTAGAGCGGTCGGCGTTGGCTCTGGCACCGGCGCGGTGGGCGTCCCTTCCTGCGCCAGCCCGGGCCGCGCCAGCCCAAGCGCCAAGGCCGCCACACACAGGGCCATCGGGAGCTTTGCAAGCAGCTTATTGGTCATAGTATTTCATCTCCATTGCATGGATAAGTCAACTCAACGCAGTTCCTGAGTGGGCGTCTCGGCCAATGGCCTCCTACGCCCGGTTGTTTCATGTCATCCTGCCAACCAGTCATCCATCCCTGGTCCATAAGGCGCCCTGGGGCAATGGCAGCCGTCGCGCCAGGCAGTCATAGACGGTCACGAGTCGCTTGGCCAGGCCGCGCAGGTCGTAGTCACAGACAACCCGGGCGCGCGCGCCTTGGCCCAGCCTGGCCCGCAGGTCGGCATCGGCCAACAGCGTGTGTAAGCCCTGCCGCAGCGCGGCCGGGGCTTGCGGTGGGACCAGCCAGCCCGACTCGCCCTGGCGAATAACGTCGCTCGCCCCGCCGACGGCCGTCGCGACCACGGGCAGGCCAGCGGCCATGGCCTCGAGCAATGCATTCGAGAGGCCTTCCGCCAGCGACGGCAGGACAAAAACGTCCGCACACCGCAGATAGGCGGGCATGTCGTCCACCCGCCCACCGAATAAGACGCCCGAACTTGCCAGCCGCTCGAGTGCCTGGCGCTCGGCGCCGCTGCCCAGCAACAGCAGGGTGGCAGTGGGATGCGCAGCTCGGACCTGCGGCCAGATCTGCAGCAGACCCCCCAGACCTTTTTCCGGCACGAGCCGTCCACTGTACAAAACCAGCGGGCCCGGCGGCAGGCCCAGCGCGGTTCGCTGGTCCACCTGGCCCTGCGCCTCAGCGGGCTGGTAAAGGTGCGTATCCACGCCGTTCGGCAGGCGCAAACGGCGCTCCGGCGGCACGCCCAGCGCTTCCAGCTCTCGGTCAATCTCACGACTGATGACGGCAAAGGCATCAATCGAGCGCGCCAGCGCCTTCAGCCGCTGTTGGCCGCCCGGCTTTTGACGCAATCGGGCGATGTCGCCCACCGCCCCACCGCGCAACGGCTTGGCCAGCACCGGGCTCCCCGTAAGCCGGCGGGCAAGGACGGCGGTGGTGCCCGGCGACAGCAGCTCGTGCGCGTGGATCACGTCTGGCTTAAGCCGGTGCAGGGTGGCCAGCGCCGACACGGTATATAGGCTGGCCGCCACCGCCTTGGGTCCGAAGGCCGGCAAGCGATGCACCGGCACACCCGCCAGCCGCTCAAAACGAGCCAGGCCCGGAAAATGCCGGGTCAGCACGTGCACGTCGACGCCGCCGGCCAACAGTAGCGGGGCCAGCGCCGCGAGCTGCCGCTCGGCCCCGCCTAAGCGCGGGGTATAGCCCTGGATGAGCATAGCCACCCGCAGCGGCCCCGCAGCGGTCTTCACCCTCAACCGGCACCCGCCTCACCCCGCACCGTGTGCCAAACATCGCCCCGCTGGTTGCGCAGCAGTGCCCAGAGGGCAAACACGCAGGCGATATTGGCCAGGTCGTAATGCAGCAGCACGCGCAGGAGCTTGGGCGGGCGTTGGCCGACCCGCGTAAGCACATAACCCCATCCGGCGGCCGCGTGCAGCGCGATCTGCCCCACGGCCGCCGCTTGATAAAACCAACCGGCTGGCCACAGCGCCAGCGCGCTGACAAGCAGCAGCAGCAGTGGTACCACCATGAGCCGCCGCAAGACCTTGTGCGACAGCAGCTGCACGGCGAAAAACCCATACGTGAACGGGTTCAGCAGGCGCCGGCACGCCCACACGCCCCGTAGGCCAGCGCTCACCACCCTCACTTTACGCCGGAATTCATCGGCCGGCGTGCTGGCCACCGGTCCCAGCGCCAGGGCCTCCGGTACAAACACCACCCGCTGGTGCGCAGCCGCCACTTGCGCGGCGATGAAGAAATCGTCCGTCACGCCTTCGGGGGGTGGGACGAACAGCGCCCGCCGAACCGCATAGAGGGCGCCCGAAACCCCGGTCAGGCTGCCCGCCCGGCTTTGGAGGCGCTTAAGGTGCCGGTCGTAGCGCCAATAGGTACGCTCGCCCACCGTGACCATGCTGTTGGCGGCGTGCCGGTAATCGCCGGCCGCTGCCCCGACCTGTCCGTCGTCAAAGGCCGCTGCGAGATGGCGGATAGCGCTCGGCGCCAGCATGCTGTCCGCGTCGGTGAAGACCAGCAGCTCGCCGCGTGCCACGGCGGCCGCCGCGGCCAGCGCGGCATTCTTACCCTGACGCGGCAGCCCGAGCAACTGTACACCGCGCGGTCCATAGCACGCCACAATTTCATTGGTGCCATCATCTGAGCCATCCGAGGCCACAATGATCTCCAGGTGTCCCGCCGGATAGTCGAGGGCCAGGCAGTTCTCCAGCTTGGCCGCCATGACGGCGGCCTCGTTGTAGGCCGCAATGAGCAGGCTGACTGGCGGCGTGGCCGCGCCGGCGGCCACGGGCCGCGGCCACAGCCAGGCCCGCAGTGCCAAAAGCCCCACAAAGCCGACGTAGGTATACGCCAGCAGGGTAAACGCAGTCCAAAAGACAGCGGCGGACAGCAGCACGGGGAGGTCCAGCATCGTTACCCGAAACCTGGCTGAGCCATCTGCTCCGCCATCCCCGCGGCCACCGGCGCCACCTCAAACAAGGCTCGCAGCCGCCCCACGTTGGTTTGCAGGCTAAACTCACTCAGCACCTTGGCCCGGCCGGCCGCACCCAGTCGCGCGGCCCGCGACGGATCGTCGTAGAGCGACCGCAGCGCGCGCGCGAGCGCGGCGACG
>CAYUYN010000231.1:0-6777 GCA_964449185.1 uncultured Anaerolineales bacterium
TCCACGCGGTGGCGCGGCTCGCCGCCGCGCGACATCTCGTGGCCCTCGCGCGGGTAACGGACCATCACCACGGTCCGCTTCAGGCGCTTGAGCGCGGCGTAGAGCTGTTCGGCTTCCGAGACCGGGCAGCGATAGTCCTGGTCCTGGTGCTCGATGGCCAGCGGCGTCTGGATGCTGCGCACGTAGGCCAGCGGTGACTGGCGCCAGCTCTTCTCGATGTCGTCAAACGGCAGCATGTCGAACTCGCGCTCGATAAGCTGCGGGATATCCGTGGTGCCAAAGAACGAGAGCAGGCTGTACAGCCCGCGCTGGGTCCAGGCGCACACAAAGCGGTGGTCGTGGGCCACGATCCAGGCCGTCATGTAGCCGGCATAGCTGCCGCCCGTGAGCACCAGGCGCTTGGTGTCGATGAAGCCGCGCGCCATCACCGCGTCGACGCCGGCCAGGATGTCGGCCATCACCTGGTCGCCCCAGTCGTTGTGGATGGCATTGGCAAACTCATCGCCGTAGCCCGTAGCGCCGCGCGGGTTGCAAAAGAACACGGCATAGCCGCGCGCGGCGTGGTGCTGCCATTCCAGCCACATGCCGGGCGTGCTCGGCCCCCACATCAGGTGCGGGCCGCCGTGCATGTGGACCGCCAGCGGGACCTTCCGACCGGCCTTGAAGCCCACCGGCTTGACCAGCCACCCCTGGATGGAGCGGCCATCGGGCGCCTGGTAGCGCACCTCTTCGGTGCGGGCGATCTCCACCTCGGCCAAGAACTTGCGGTTGAAGTCCGTCAACTGGCGCTCGGCCTGGCCCCCCGCGCCGGTGTAATACAGGTCGCTCGGCCGCGTGGGCGTCGTCGCGGTGACAGCCATGCTGCCGGCCGCGTCCACGCTGAAGCCGGTGACAGTGCGGTTCCCGCCCACCACCTGCTCGACCTCGGCCGAGCCCACCACGTTGGCGCGATACACGCCCACGTCGCCCTGGTCGCTCGCCTGAAAGTACACCTGCCGCGAGTCGGGCGACCACTGAAAGCTGTCGAGGCTCCGGTCGAGCGAGGCGGCCAAGTCGCGCGCCGCGCGCTCGGCGGCCTGGCGCCGGCCGGTGGCGGGCAGGAGCACCAACTGGCTGACATGCCCCAGCGGGCCACTCTCTGGCCGCCGCAGCGCCGCAATCCATTTGCCATCCGGCGAGACGGCCGGTGAAAAATATTCGTTCCCCGGCCCGGTGATGCGCTCCAGGCGCCGCCGTCCTTTGGCGCCCCTGGCCGGGATGGGGATGCGCACCAGCCCGGACTTGAAGAAAGGGTCGTGGTCCGGCTCAAGCGACTGGCTCGAGATCAGCGCGCGGCCGTCCGCGGTCCAGGTGATGTCGGTGAAGTTCAGGTCGCCGTCGGTCAGGCGCTGGGGCTTGGGCGCCGGCCCATCGGTCCCGGCAGGGGGTACGTCAATCACGTACAGGTGCGTAAACCGGTCATCCATAAACTCGGTGCCGGTGCGGTATGGCAGGCGCGTGATCACGCGCGGGTCGGTCTTGAGCTTCTCTTTGTGCTCGGCGGCTTCCTTGCGGTGGCGGGCTTCCAGGCTATCGGCGGGCGGCGGTTCGTCCTGGCCATCGTCCTCGCGCCGGCGCTCTTCCGCGTTGACCGGCGCGACAAAGGCCAGGCGGCGGCCGGCGGGGCTCCACACCGGGTTGGAGGCGCCATTGGGCATGGCAGTCAGCGGGCGCGCCTCGCCGCCGGCGAGGTCGATGAGGTGGATCTGCGCCTGGTCGCCGCGCGCCGAGACAAAGGCCAGGGTTTGCCCGTCCGGGCTCCAGCGCGGCGAGGTGTCGCTCTTGGGGCCAAAGGTGAACTGGCGCGTGCGCGGCGCCGGGCCGTCGAGCGTAGTCAGCCAGAGGTGGCGGCGGTACTGATTGCCGAGCTTATCGTGGGTGACTTTGACAAAGGCCAGGTGCCGGCCATTGGGACTCAACTGGGGGTGTTCGACAAGCTGGAGGGTGTACAGGTCTTCGGCGGTCAGACGGCGTTTGGCGGGCAAAGAGGGCTCCTTGTACGGCAGGCAAGCATGGCCCGCCGGTGGTGCTACGCGCCCTGGGTCTTAGCGGCGGCGCGGCATTCATCGCACGGGCACAGCCCGCGCAGATAGGCCCAGGTATACAGGCCGGTGTGGTGGCCGTCGGTCCATTCGGGCTGGAGGGCGTAGTTGCCCACCGGCAAAAGTCGGGTGATCTCGTAGCTCTTGGCGCGGCCAAGCGGGATGGTGCTGAAGATATCGGGGTTGGGCGGCGCGCCCATGTTGGCATGCCCCCCGCGGCACTCCACGCACGGGCACGCCTCGCGCAAACCCGCCAGCGGGTATTCGCTGACGTGGCCGTCGTCCCAGGGAATGATCAGCATGCGCCGCGCGCGGTTGAGTTGAATGGCAGTCGGTCGGGGCATGGTTGAGTGGTTAGTGGTCAGTGGGATTCAAATTCCAGTCACCAGGTAACGAATACCCGTCACGGGGCTTGGACCACTTGCAGATAGTTTTGCACCGCCCAACCAAAGCGTGTGTTCGTGGCCGGGTCCACCAGGTACCACCAGTCGAAGCCGTTGGCGTTGGTGGGACCCGCCTGCACCTGGAACACCTCGTTTTCGATGGCCAGGTAGTTGACGGGGCTGTCGATGTTAGGCTCGGAGCGCAGGTTGAGGAAGCCGGCATCACCCGTGCCGACCACCTGCACATAGGCGCCCACACCCACCACACCCGGCGGCGGGGGCGGCGGCGAGGGCGAGGCATCGGCCGGGGCGGTGGTGGGCGGCGACGGCAGCGTGGCCGTCGCCATCTCGGACGAGGCTGCGGGCGCGGCGGTGATGACCACCGCGCTGGCCGTGGCCTGCGGCAGCTCGGCCGGGCGCGTAACCAGGACCAGGCCCAGCAGCGCCACGGACGCCACGCTAAAGGCGCCCGCCACGACCGCCAGCAGCCACCACGGGATGTAGCCGGCGGACTCGCGGGGCGAGCGGGGTGGCCGGGCTGCGGGCGGCCTGAGCGGCGCCATCGGCGGCGGAGACCCGGCCGTCACCGGCTGGCCTCCGCGCGCATCACCAGCACGGTGATGTCGTCAAAGGCGGGCGCGGGCCCGCGGAAGGCAAAGACGTCATCGAGGATGGCCGCGCACACCTGGCTGGCGGTGCCGTGGCGCTGCCGGTCCAGCAATTCGTTCAGCCGCTCGAGGCCGTAGCTTTCAGTGGCGGTGTTAATGGCATCGGGCACGCCGTCGGAATAGGCCACCAGCAGGTCACCGGGGTTCACCTTGACGCGGCGCTCCTCCAGGGTGAGGCCGGGCAGCATCCCCAAGAAGCGCCCTTCGGCGTCCAAGGTTTCGGGCTCGCCGCCGGCCGCACGATACAGCAAGGGCTTATCTTGCCCGGCGCGCACGTAGCACAACTCGCCGCTGGCCAGGTGCAGCACGCCGTAAAATACCGTCACGAACATATCGTCGTTTTCCGCAACTTCCAACAAGCCATTGTGTACCGCCATGGCCACTTCGGCCGGCGACACTGAGCGGCGCGCGTGGGCCACAAACAGTGTGCGCGTCACGGCCATGATCAGCGCCGCGTGCACGCCCTTGTCGGACACGTCGGCCAGCAGCAGGCCCACGTGTTCATTATCGACCTTGAGGACATCGTAGAAGTCGCCGCCCACGTGCCGGGCCGGCGAGTTGCGCGCCGCGTACGAGTACCCGGTGGTGGTTGGGAATTGAGTCGGCAGCAGGTTGCGCTGCACTTCCCCGGCAATTTCCAGCTCGCGCTCCATGCGCTCTTTGGCCACGATGTCGGCCTGAGCCTCTTTGAGCTCGTCGTAGGCCTTGGCCAGCTCCGCGTTCTTCTGCGACAGGTCCTGGATGGCGGCCTGGTCCGACGTGCGCAGGTTGGCGGTGATGTAGCGGATCATGGACAGCGCCATGCTGGGGCTCTTGCTGAGGAAGTCGTTGAAGACGTCCTCGGTAATCTCCAGCACGTTGGCCTCGGTCAGGGTGGTGGCGCTGGCGGTGCGCGGTTTGTGCTCGATCAGGGCCATCTCGCCAAAGAACTCACCCGGATTGCGCACGGCGATGAGGCGTTCCTGGGCCGGGCCCAGCTTGTGCGTGATGGCGACGCGGCCGCTCGCGATGATGTAAAAGACGTGCTCGATCTCGCCCTCACGCACCAGCACCTGCCCCTCGGGATAGGTGCGCGGCTGTGCCACGCTGCACAGCGCGGCCAGCTCATCTTCGCTAATATCTTTGAAGGCCTGGCGGATGGTGTCAGCCGGGAGGATCATGGCGTGTATCGTACTTGATTTTCCTGGTTTGACAAATAAAGGGCGGTTGGTCAACGGATCGCTGCGCAGACGGATTCAACGGATGCTAAGATTGATCTACTTCTTCGGAGCGTATCCGTCGCCGGTCATCGTTGCTTCTTCGCGTTCTTCTTCGCAGCCGGTTTCTTGGCGGCCGCCTTCGTGGTAACCGCTTTCTTTGCGCCGCCCCGCTTCGCGCTTTTCTTCGCCGCCGCCCGCTCCTGGACGGCCGGCGCCGGCTGAGTGTTCACTTCGACCGGCGCCGCGCCCTGCCCATTGCCACGCGCCTTGAGCCAGGCCTCCAGCTTCTCGACCGGCCAGGTATTGATCACCCGCTCGGGCGTTGCCCAGGCCCGCCGCGCGATGCCCACGCCAAAGTGCGCCAGGTCCAAATTGCCGGCACTGTGGGCGTCGGTGTTGATCGCCAGCAGGCAGCCCAGCTCCAGCGCCCGGTGGGCCAAGGTATCGTCCAGGTCGAGGCGGGCGGGGTTGGCGTTGATCTCCAGCGCCACACCCGAGGCCGCCGCCGCGTGCAGCACGGCCTCCATGTCCAGGTCGGCGCCTTCCCGGTCGGGAAACAGCCGCCCGGTGGGGTGGCCGATGATGTCCACCTGGCGGTTGTTGACGGCCTTCAGCAGCCGCGCGGTGATCTGCTCGCGGCCCTGCCGCAGGCTGGTGTGCAGCGACGCCACCACGATGTCGAGCGAAGCCAACACCTCATCCGAAAAATCGAGCCGCCCGTCCGACTTGATTTCCACCTCGGCGCCCTGGAGCAGCCGCAGCCCGCGGCCCATGGCCGCCTGGGCCTGATCGATCTCCCGGCGCTGCTCGATGACACGCTCGGGGGTTAGCCCGCCGGTGATGGCCAGGCTGTAGGAGTGGTCGGTGACGGCCAATACCTGGCGACCCCGCGCCTGGGCGGCCTGGGCCATGGCCAGGATGGAGAGCGCGCCGTCGCTCCAGGTGGAGTGCGAGTGCAGCTCGCTGCGCAGGTCGGCCTCGGCCACCAGCACCGGCAGCTTGCCTTTCGCGGCCAGCTCGATCTCGCCGCGGTCTTCGCGCATCTCGGGCGGGATGTAGTCGAGGCCCAACTGGCGGTAGACCTCTTCTTCCGTCGCGCAGAGGATCTCGTCGTCGTTGGCCTGGGTGAAGGCGTGCTCGTTGAGTGACAGCTTCTTTTTCAGCGCCAGCTCGCGCAGCTTGACGTTGTGGTCCTTGCTGCCGGTGAAGTAGTTGAGCAGGGTGCCGAAGCGCTCGGCCGGCAGCACGCGCAGGTCGGCCTGCAGGCCGTTGCCGAACTCCACCGACGACTTGGTCGGCCCATGGCCCAGCACGCGCGCCACGGACGGGTGCTTGCAGAAGGCTTCCATGATCGGCTCGGCGTCCGCGGCGGCCACCAGGAAGTCCAGGTCGCCGATGGTCGAGCGCCGCCGCCGCAGGCTGCCCGCCGCCTCGGCCCGCTCCACGCCCGGCAGCGCGCGCAGGAAGGCCAGCAGCGCCTGCGCCATCGGCCACGCCACGCCCAGGGGCCGCCGGCCGGTGGCCACGCGCTTGGCCAGGCTCTCGATGCCGGCCAGGATCTTGGTCTCGGACTTCTCGCCCATGCCGGGCAGGTCGCGCAGCTTGCCGCCGCGCGCCGCCGCTTCAAGGTCGGCCACGCTGGTCACGCCCAGCTTTTTCCAGAACATGGCCACCTTCTTAGGGCCTACGTCCGGCACCGCCAGCACGTCCACCAGCCCCTCGGGGAGATCGCCCTTGAGCTTCTCATAGAAGTTGAGCTGGCCGGTGGTCAACAGCTCGACGATCTTTTCTTCAATGGCCGTCCCCACGCCCGGGATCTGCCGCAAGCCGCCCTCTTTCCAGACCGTGGCCACGTCGCGGCTGTAGTCGCGCAGGCTCTCCGACGCCCGGCGATAGGCCAGCACCTTGTAGACCACCTCGCCTTTGATCTCCAACAAGTCGGCGATATTGCCAAACACCTGCGCGAGCTGTTGGTTGTTCATGCTAGCTCCCCGCGAAGTTCTGGATCAGCAGCCACTGCCGCCCATTAAAGGCGATGCCCACGCCGACGTAGCTGTAGCTGGTGCTGAGGATGTTGCGGTAGTGCGCCGGGTCGGTCATAAACCAACCCATGGCCACCTCCACGATGGTGGGCGGGCCGTTGACCGAGCCGTACCAGTTTTCGCCGGCGTTGCCAAAGCCGGCCGCGCGCAGCATAGACGGGCCCAGCGCGACCCCGGTCACCGGGTCGTTGTGGCCGGTGTAGCCGCGCGCCACCATATCGGCCACGCGGGCGCGCGCCACGCCCATCACGGTCTCATCGCGCAGCAAAGGCCCCAGGCCGGCATTGGCGCGCTGCCCATTGATCAGGTCGATGCAGTATTGTTCGGCGGCGGCCACATCGGCCGAGGGCGGCGGCGCCACCTGCACCGGCGGGATGGCCGTGGCCACCGGCGGCGCGACGGTC
>CAYUYN010000232.1:0-3614 GCA_964449185.1 uncultured Anaerolineales bacterium
CGCTGGCGTCGCGCGGGTCGACCGCCAGGCGTAGGGCACCCGCAAGGCGCACGCCCCCTCGATCAGCAGGGCCAGGGCCACTGGCAAGGTGACACCCAGGATGCTGGCGATGACATTGGGGTGCGGCTTGTACAGGCCCAGGTCGGGGACCACGCCGTTGAGCCACAAGCCCAGACCCTTGATCGCGCCAAACTTGACGCTTTCTTGAGCCCAGTGGTGCTGGGTCACAAAGTACAGGCCGATGGCGGCGGCCAGCACCACTAGCCCCAGCGCCGCCAGCCGCAGGCCAACGCCTGCACTGTTGGCCAGCGCGTAAAACAGCCCCAGCGCTCCCAAGAACAGGTAGAGCCGGGGCAGGGCGATGCTCAGGCTGGGGGCGGCCCACAAGCCCGCCAGCACGCTGAGCATAAACAGGCCGATCAGGAAGTCGAGCGGGGTCGCGCGCGCCAGGCGCCCGGTGCGCAGCCAGCGCACGAGCCAGGAGGCGACCAGCAGGCCGCTGCCATAGCTCATCACCGGGCTGAAGGACCGCGACCCGGCCCACAGGCCGACCGCGGCCAACAGCAGCGCCCACTCCAACCCACCCAGCAGCAGGGCCAGCGGCTGCCGCCGGCCGGCGCCGGCCGGGGCAGCCGCCTGGCCCTGTGCGAGGTGAGTTTCAGCCATGGCCGTTAGGCTAGGCGGCGGCGCTGGCCGCTTCTGGCACAACCGGCGTGCTGTTGCCGCCATTGGCCGCCAACGGCTCGCGCACCAGGCCCTTGCGGATGAGGTAGTCCAGGATCAACCGGGCGTTCTGCTCGGGGCTTTGGACCACGGTATCCAGCGTCAGCTCGGGGTTCAGCGGCGCCTCATACGGGTCGTCGATGCCGGTGAAGTCCTTGATCTCGCCGCGGCGCGCCTTGGCATACATGCCCTTCACGTCGCGCGACTCACACACGTCCAGCGGCGTATCGACGAACACTTCTACATAGTGGCCGTTGGCCACCAGGCTGCGCACGTCGTTGCGGGTGGCGCGGTAGGGGCTGACCGCCGCGCAGATGACGATGCCGCCATGCCGCACGATCTCGGCGGCCACATAGCCGATGCGGCGGATGTTGATGTCGCGGTCGTCCTTGCTGAAGCCCAACCCCTTCGACAGGTGCGTGCGCACCACGTCGCCGTCCAGCACCGTCACCTGCCGGCCATGTTCTAGCAGCAGCACCGTCAGCACTTCGGCGGTGGTGGACTTGCCCGCGCCGCTCAGTCCGGTAAACCAGATGCAGGCGCCCTGGCGGTGGCGCGGCGGGTAGGTCTCGGCCAGGATCTCGGCCACTTCCGGCCGGGTGAACCAGGCCGGCAGGGTCTTGCCGCTGTTGAGGTAGTCCTCGCGGACCTGCGTGCCCGAGATCGAAGCGGTGCGGGCGTCCGCGGGGATCTTGGAGACTTCTTCGTAGCGCTCCTCTTCCGGCAGATACACCAGTTCCTGGAAGGGGACGCTGCCCATGCCCAGCTCGGGACCGTACTGCGCCATCAGTTCCTGGGCATCGTACGGGCCGTAGAAGGGCTTGCCGGTGGAGTCTTTGCCCGGGCTGGCGTGGTCGCGCCCCACGATCAGGTAGTTGGCGCCAAAGTTGCGGCGCATCAGCGCGTGCCACAGCGCCTCGCGCGGGCCGGCCATGCGCATGGCAAGAGGCAGCAGCGACAGCAGGATGCGGGTGGGGTCGTAGTAGCGCTCGGCCAGCGCTTTGTAGGCGCGCACGCGGGTGAAGTGATCCACGTCGCCGGGCTTGGTCATGCCCACCACCGGGTGCAGCAGCAGCACGCCGTCCACGCTCTGCGCGGCGCGCTTGGTCAGCTCTTCGTGCGCGCGGTGCAGCGGGTTGCGCGTCTGGAAAGCGACGACGTTCTTGAAACCAAAAGTCGAGAGGCGTGCCCGAGTCTGGGCCGGGGTCAGGCGCAGTTCCTGGAAATCGTAGTGGCGCGGCAGCTGCAGCACGCGCAGCTTGCCGGACAGGTTGAGCTTGCCCCAGCGGTGCATCTCGGCTACCAGCGGGTGGCGGGCATCGGTGGTGCCGAAGACCTTCTGCGCCACCTCCGCCTGATCCCACTCGTAGATCTCTTCGATGGTCAGCACCGCCAGCAGCTCATTCTGGGCGTTGCGCAGGGCGATGTCGCGATCCAGGTGAATGGCCTCGCCCGGCTCGACCGGCAGGGTGACCGGAATGGAAAAGATGTGCCCGCTGGTCAGGCGCATGTCGTCCAGCACGCGCTGGAAGTCAGCCTGGCCCATGAAGCGGTCCAAGGGCGAGAACGCGCCGCTGGCCAGCAGTTCCAGGTCGCACACCGCCCGCTCCGAAAGCTGGAGGGAGGCCAGGCGGCTGGCGTGCTGCTTCAGCGCTTCGGCTTCGGCGGGCGGCGCCAGCAGGTCGACCAGGCGGCCGCCATAGGGGCTGATGAGGGGGTCTTGCTGAGAGGTGTTCAAGATAGCTGTGCTCCAGGTTTCTTGTGCACGGTTACACCGTCCACACGCTGGGCCAGAGCGGTGGCTTTCGCCGTCGGGCGCAGGGTTGCTAAGGTTCGCGGGCGGCCAGTCCGCAAACAGACCCCGCGCCGGCAAGCCGGCGACGGTTGGACTCTATAACGCGTATGTGTTTACGGCAAGGGACTTGTTTGGGCCGCGGCCGGCTTGGGCAAGCTAGCTTTTGACCCACCCCAGCGTCTGCAGGCCGATGTCGAGCGCGCTCTTGAAGCCGGCCCAGGTGTTCATGGACTTGAGCATGGTCAGCACCGGGCCGGGCCGGAAGGCCCATTCGCGGAAGGCGCGCTTCTGCCAGTAGAGCGGATCTTCGGCCTTGAGGTTTTCGTAGTCCAGCACGGTGGCCTGGTCCATATCCACCTCTTCCCAATTGGTCCCCGGGCGGAACCAGCCATTCTCCACCACTTCTTTTAAAGAAGAAGGGCGTGTCCGGGTAGGGGGCGGCCACGTGGAACAGCGCGATGTCCAGCGGCAGTTTCTTGGAGATGGCCATCGTCTCCTGGATGCTCTCCACCGTCTCGCCGGGCAGGCCGATAATAAAGTAGCCCCAGTTCTTAATGCCGGCCTGCTTGGCCCAGCGCAGCGCGCGGTGGGCCTGCTCCATCTTGTAGCCCTTGTGCGCCCTCTTAAGGATCAGCTCATTGCCGCTCTCGATGCCCCAGGAGATCAGGGTGCAGCCGGCGCGGCCCATCAGCCTTAGCATTTCCTCGTCCACGTAGTCCACCCGGCTGTTGCACATCCAGGTGATCTTGAGGCCTTCCTTGAGGATCAGGTTGCACAACTCGATCACCTGGTCGCGGTTGACCGTGAACAGGTCGGCATACATATGGATGTGATGGATGCCCAGGTCGCGCAGCATCCACATCTCCTCGATCAGCTTGGCGGGCGAGCGCAGCCGCACCGAGTTTTGATAGCTGACGTGTTTGATGCAGTACTTGCACCCGGCCGGGCAGCCGCGGCTGGTGACGATGAAGGTGTAGGGGCCTTTGATCATCGGCATGCGGTACTTGTCGAGCGGCAGCAGATGATGATAGGGGATGGGCAGGTCGTCCAGGCTGCGGAAGAAAGGCCGGTCCCAGTTCAGGGCCACTTCGCCGTT
>CAYUYN010000232.1:3714-6650 GCA_964449185.1 uncultured Anaerolineales bacterium
TCGCCGTTTTTGCGGTTGGTGTGCGTGCTTTGCTTGGCCAGCCAGGCCGGCTGCCAGGTGGGGTCGGCCTCGGACCACATCGGCCACAGCAGCCGGTGCCCCTCGGGCGCCTGGCCGGTTTCGGCCTGGGCCAGGTGGCCGCCGTCGGTCACGCGCCAGCGGCCGCGGGCCACTTCAAACGTGTCAATGAGCTCGCGCAGCGTCATTTCGGGCTCGCCGCGCAGCACAAAGTCGAGGGCCGGGAACTGGCGCAGGGTCTCGCGCGCCAGCGGGGTGACGTGTGTGCCGAAGCCCATCGTCACGGCCTCGCCGCTCTTGGCCAGGAACACCCCCGTTCATGTCGTTGGTCAGGGTGGGGGCCGTCACCTGCGTCAGGTAGTACAGCGGCCGCCGGTCGCGCAGCAGGTCCCCAAACTCCGGCCAGCCCATGCGCATGGCGATGGCATCGACAATCTCCACCGAGTAATCGGGCGCCAGCAGCGCGGCCATTTGGGCCAGGCTGACCTGCGGCCAAATCATGTTCTCGCGGCTGCGGCGGCCGACGCGGTGCTGCGTGCGGATCCAGATGCCGCCATCGGGCGAGGGCGGGTTGACCAGCAGTACATCCACTTTGCTGTCGCGGCTGCGCGCGGCGGCGCGTTCGCGCACAATGGCATCGGCATCGGGGAAGCGTACCGGGGGCAGCTTGACGATGCGGCGGCTGCCTAAATTCTCACGCACTTCGGCGGTCATGACGACTAGCTCCTCTTCCCGTTCGCACGGATACTCACCAACGCTGGCGCCGCCCCCCCCGCATATCAGCCTGGGCGCGCAGTTCGCGTTCCGAGAGTTCTTCGAGTGTACGCATCAACAGCCAGGAAATAGAAAGCTGCAGCCCCACCAGCATCAGCAGCGCGCTGCCGACGAAGTAAAGCCACAGGCGTTCCATGGCCCAGCCGTTCACGCCTAACACAAAGGTGACAACTGACAGTATGAGGCCAATCCCCCCAACCGTCAAACCCATCCACCCGAAGTGCCGGTCCAGCGGCGGGTTGAAGATGGGCTTGCCAAACAGCCCCATCCGCACCGGCTGTTTGCGGAAGAGGGCCACCAGGTAATTAAAGGTGGCGCCCAGGCTGAACAGGCTGACCCCGCCCACGCCGGCCACCAGGGCCGCGAAAATTGCCACCACGCCCCACGGTCCCAGCGTGGTCACCCCGCCCAGCCGCGCCACGATGAGCCCCAGCCCCAGCACCGCCGCCAGGCCGATGCCGCTCGCCCCCAGCATGCCCAGCACCCGCACCGGGTTGTAGCTCAGCGCCGTCCACACGATCGAGTGCGCGTAGCGCAGGCCATCGCGCACCACGCTCAACTTCGAGCGGCCTACGCGTTCGCGGTAGGGGATGGGCACCTCCACCAGCGACAGCCCCTCGTGGATGGCCCGCAGGCTCATAATCGGGGTGAAGTTCAAGCCGTTGGGCAAGGGGGTACAGCCGCTCGAGCTGCTCGCGCCGGATCACCCGCATGCCGCTGGCGCAATCGCGCACGCGCTGATCGCCCAGCCAGGTGACGAGCTGCGCAAAGACCATATTGCCCACCCGCCGAGTAAAGGGCATTTCGCTCGCCAGCCCCGACATGCGCGAGCCAATGACCACGTCCGCGCCGGCCAGGGCCTGCTGGCAGAGCTGCGGAAAGTACTCGGGTGGGTAGGTGCCGTCCGCGTCCAGGAAGGCGATCAGGTCGCCTTCGGCCTGGGAGAGGCCGGTCTTGAGGGCGGCGCCATAACCGCGGTTATGGGAGTGCTGCACCAGCCGTACCGTACCGCCGCCCGGCGCCAGGGCGCCGACCAGCCCCTGCACCACGGCCGCCGTCTGGTCCTGCGAGCCGTCGTCCACCACGATGATTTCCAGCGTCGGCACCCCGGCCTGCTGGACGCCGGGTACTGCGCCAGCACGCGCTGGACAATGTCGTTGATCCCGGCCTCTTCGTTGAGAGCGGGAATAATAATAGAGAGGCCGTTTGTCCCGCGCTGAGAGTTTGCCACTGGGTTGGACTGGTTTTTCATCGGTCTTAGAAGAAGATTTCGCGCTCGGCCGGCTGTCCGCCGGCGCCCTGGTCCGGGGCTTCGCCCACCTGGCGCACCACCCTGGCCGGCACACCGGCCACCACCGTGTGGGCGGGCACATCGGCGGGTGACCACCGCCCCGGCCGCCACCACCGCGCCCCGCCCAATGCGCACCCCGTCGGTCACTACCGCGGCCGACCCCAGCCACGCGTCGTCTTCGATCACAATGCCTTCGGCGGTGATGCCCTGCTCCACGAAGGGCCGGGTCGGGTCGTCAAAGACGTGGTTGACGGCAATAATCTGGGTCATCGGCGAGGTATACACCCGATCGCCGATGGTCACGCCGCCCTGGCCGCGGATGACGGTGTACTCGCCGATGAGGCAGTCGCGGCCGATGCGAATGCCGGCATGCGGCAGGCCGCGAAAGTTGTAGACGTGCAGCACGGCGCCGTGCATCACCGCGGGGGTGGCCCAGGTGGACCCCCACATGGTTTTTCGGCTGGCGCGGCAAGGTTGGTTCCCGGTTAGGGTCGCCCTGCCTTTGCTCGCCAGTCCACTCACCCGAGCCCCCTGCCGGGTGCCTTTCCGTTTGGGGGCACGGAGGTCCTGCGGAGGGTCTCAACCCCGCCACGCGGCGGCTTTGAGATTGCCGCTTGCTGCTGCAACAATTCTTTCCTATGCTCAACCTAAGGCGCTGGCCTGGCATGCCGCCTGTCGCGGCCCGCAGCTGTTCGCGGCCGAACCTGACCCACTCGAACGGCAAGCGGCCCAGTCGTAGCGGCCGGCGGATTCTCACGCGTAGCGTCAACTTTTGACCCAATCGCCGCGGCGCGGTGCGGCGACCCGGGTTGCCTTCAAGTGCAAGTTCCGCTCGCGAGGCCCCCTCTTCCTT
>CAYUYN010000233.1:0-4630 GCA_964449185.1 uncultured Anaerolineales bacterium
GCGGCGCCGCTTCTGCTGACATCCCACTTCCGACCTTCTGACCTCTAAACCGCCATCGCCTCCTCAATCGCCTCAGCCGCGTACTCGTAGTCTTCCAGCGGAATGTGTCAATGGTCGTGAGACAGGTGGGTCAGGAGTTTTGGCAGTATTGGCTGTGGCGCATGCCTCCTGGGGTGTGGCCGGGGGCCGAGCCGGCGGGGCGGATTGATCCAGGCGGCCGTGGGTAAGGCGGGCGGCACGGGCGGGCCTTGGACGAAGCGCTCCGGATGGGCGGCATAGGCCGCCTGGAGCACGGTTTGGCGCTGGGCCTGCACCTGGGCCGCCTGGCCGGCATGCACCACGCTCGGGGTCAGCCGGCCCAGACTGGTGTGATGGTGCTCGTCGTTGTACCAGCCAAAGAACAGTTCCTGGCCCAGGCCGGCGCCGACAGCGCCGAGGATCGGGCGGAGAACGAAAAGGAGTATCAGCGCCGCCGCGAGCGCCAGCCGCTGGAAACGATCCTGATCAACGCCACCCGCTACGAGGGCGACTATCAGACGGCGGAGGGACGCAGCCGCGACAAGCTGCGCGAGGCCAAGCACGAATACAGCCTGCGTTACGACTTTGGCTACGACGAGGCCGAAGATGCCGCCCGCTACGCGGCCGAGCGCGAGCGCTTCGTCGCGTCCGAGCTGCCGCAATACGAGACCCGCATCGGCGAGCAGCGGCAGTTAGCCGAGCAAGAGCTGGTCGAAAACTTCATCCACCGCCTGCGCGAGCAAGTCGAAGACGCCCGCCAGCAGCTAGACTATCTCAACACCACCCTGCGCGATCTGCGCTTTGGCGGCGAGCGCTTCGAGTTTATCAACCGGCCGGCGCCGGCCTTGCGCCAGGTGTACGACATGATCATGGACAGCCAGCAGATCCTGGGCGACTCGCTGTTCGAATCTGGCTTTCGGCAGAAACACCAGGCCGGGTGGGACCTGCTGTTCGAGCGGCTGACGGCCGGCGCGGAGGAGACGCTGGCGCCGGAACTGCGCGAGCTGCAAGACTACCGCAACTATCTCGAATACGACATCTGTATTCACTATCCCAACAACGACCGCGCGCTGCTGAGCCAGATTAACGCCATGAAGTCCGGCGGCGAGACCACCACGCCGTTCTACGTGGCCATGGCCGCCTCGTTTGCGCAGGCCTATCGCCTCAACCAGCCGCGCCCGGCCGACACGATCCGCCTGGCGCTGTTTGACGAAGCGTTCAGCAAAATGGACACCGCCCGCACCGCCAGCGCCCTGCAATTTATGCGCGACACCGGTTTGCAAGTGCTGCTGGCCACGCCGCCCGACAAATCGGGCGCGCTCTTAGAACATGTGGACTGCGTGCGCACGGTGGTGCGCAATAACGGCCACTCCTTCGTCGTCGAGATCGACCGGGCCGAGCTGCTGAAGCAACTGGAGGGCAGCGCGCCCGTTGTCTAACCCGCCCTTCCACCCCAGCCTGGAAGTGGCCGCCGTACTCAACGCGCTGCTGGACCAATTCGAGCGGCGAACGGCAGCGCGGCGCTCGGAGAAACGCGCGCCGGCAGAACCGGCCCGGCGGGCCTCGCGGCACTGGACGCTGCGCTGCGCCCTGACGGCGCCTTCGCTGCCAGGCTATTACAGCCAGACCGATCCGGGACCCCGCCAGACGGCCAACGAGCAGCTCCAGCGGCTGGAGCAGGCTGGCTGGGTGACGCTGGCCTGGCTGCCCGGCGAGGCCGGCCACCTTTTGGCGGCCGTCACGCTCGACCCGGGGCACGCCGCAGCGGTGTTTGCCTGGCTGGGGCGGCCCGCCATGGCGGCGCAGCGCGCCCGGCTGGCCGATTTGCTTTTGGCTGACCGCTTCCGGTTTGCAGACTGGCGCCGCCGCGCCTTGCAGTTTGTCCTCGATCAAGTCCGCGCCGAAAAGTCCGTGGCCCCTTCAGCCTGACCGACGAAGCTTACAACCGCGATCTGCTCACCGCGTTGGCGGAGTTAGACCGAGTGCGCGAGGAGACGCCCTATCGGGTGTTCAGCGTGCGCGTCTTCAACGACAGCAAGCGCTGTGAGGCCCTGCTGGGGGCCATCCTCACGCTCGCCCGGCGCGGACAACCCGCTTGGCAAGCGCTGGAGGGGCCAGAAGTGCTGCGCGAGCTAAACCTGGTGGCCAACCCAGGCTATTTGTACCTGCACGGCGCCTGGACGTTGGCGGACGAGGCGGGGCGCCAACTCTCGACGGAGGGCTTTCACCCCGCGCTCGGCCTGCCGGCCACCCAAGCCGCGCGCCTGCGCCAGGTGGCACTCACACCACTGGCCGGCGCCGCGCCGCCGCGTGTGATCGGCGTCGAGAACCCAACGGCCTTCTACGCGTTGATCAGGCATCAACCCGCGGTGACCGCGGTCTGCCTGTGGGGCAACCCGTCGCCCGCCTGCCGCCATCTGCTGCGCCTCCTGCCGGAGGGCAGCGAATTGTGCGTCTGGGCCGACCTGGACTACGGCGGCTTCAATATCCTGGCGCAGTTGCGCGAGCAGGTGAACCCGCGCGCCAGCCCTTACCGTATGGACGTGGAGACCTTTGAAGCCCACGCGGCCTGGGCCCGCCCCTTATCCACTGGCGATGTGAAGAACCTACAGCGTTCGCGGCGGCGAGCCAGCCTGGCCGATGTAGAGCCCGCCATCGCGCATCTGCTGCGGCGCGGGCTGAAGCTGGAACAGAAAGCCATTATCTTGTAACACGTTGCTTGCCCGCGTAGTCGTGGTAAAGTAGCCAATGTGAACCGAGGCGCGCAACCCACCGTTACCGAAGATGAGCATGTGGTCGCCGAGCTTTACCGCCTTGGGGTAAGGCACCTGGCGCGCTTTGACACCCAAACGGCGCCTGCGGCCATCGCGCCGGCCCAACTCATGGCAGCGCTGGCCGCTCACCCGCAAGCCAGATTGCAGGGCGCCCTCATTCTGCTTTTCTTGCGCCGCCCCGACTACCAGCAATATATCTTCGCTGCGCTCGAAGGACTTGACCCTTATGGCGCCCGTTCGCTCAAGCTGTTCTACCAAGCGGCTGTTTACTTGCAGAGGGAATTGAACCCAATTCTGCAATCCAACTTGGAGCGCTGCCCCATGCTGGCCGATCTGTTTTCCGCGGAGCAAGGCCTACCCCCAGCGACCACGGTCCAACCAGGCCCTCTGACCGCCCAACCCGCTTTGGAGGTCGTTGGCGAACAGCACCGCCAACACTCTGGGCGGGGGTACAATTGGGCAGGCTCATACCGGCAACATATCCCCTTATTTCTTAAGCACCTTGAAACGCGCGACCCCTGATCGAATTATTGAATTTCTGGCTCGCCTCGGCGCCAGGCTCACAGTGCCGACCGAGCTCTTTGTGTTTGGCGGCAGCGCGCTTTTGCTGGCGGGCGGACGGCGCAACACAGCCGACCTCGACTATACGCTCCAGTCGGAAGCATTGGACTTTTGCCGTCAGGTCATCGCCGTAGTTGCTGCTGAGCTGAAACTGGACGCCGAGGAGTCTGTGCCCAGTGAGTTCATGCCTTTGCCGCCCGGCGCGGATACCCGCCACGAGCTGATCGGGCGTTTTGGGCAACTCACTGCCTACCTATTGGACCCATACAGCATTGCCGCCATGAAGATTAATCGCGCCTTTCCGAGCGACATCGAGGACGTTCAGTTTCTCGTTGAGGCCGGGCGCGTAGACCTGGAAACGCTGGGACGTTACATCGAGGATATCGCCCGCCGGTATGATGAGCCGCTGAACTTGCGGCGCAACTTCGCAGAGTTCCATCGGCTGCTGCGCGGGTAACCGGAAGATACTAGCGAATGGCCGCTCTCAAACTCACCGAATCCATCCTCCGCGCCGGTGCATCGCCCGAAAGCTTCTAGCGCGGCCGCGATTACTTTGAGTCCGGCGCCATCTCGAATACGTCAATCCAAGAGAATACACTCCTGGCCGAGTGCGCGGGCAGCTCCGCGCCCTACTATCAGGTGCGCGTCGAGCTGGACGAGGCCGGGATCCGCGAGGCCGAGTGTAGCTGCCCCTACGAGTGGGGCGGCTTCTGCAAGCACATCGTCGCCCTGCTGCTCGCTTACCTGCACGACCGCCGGCAGCTTGCCGTGCGCGCCCGGCCCGCCGAGCTGCTGGCCGACCTCGGCCGCGACGACCTGCTGGCGCTGCTGGGCCAGCTCATGCGCGAGCAGCCCGGCCTGTACGACCGGGTAGCGGCGGCCGTGGCCGTGCCCCAAAAGGCCAAACCCGGCCAGGCCAGGCGGCGCAAAGCGGTTGCCCTCGACGTCTATCGCCGGCGCGTCATCGGCATCCTGCACAGCCTGGACGGCCTGCGCGCCTCGGAGGCGTACTGGCAAGTCGGCGGCCTGGTGAAGCAGCTTACGGAAGTCCAAGCAGCGGCTATGAAGTTCCTGGAGGCCAGCGAGCCGCAGGCAGCGCTGGACAGCCTGCTGGTGTTATCGGAAGAAGCCAGCCGCGGAGTTGAGTTCATTGACGACTCCAACGGTGAGTTGGGGGGCTTCCTGGGCGAAATCGGCCTGCCCCTGGCGGAAGCCATTCTCAGCCTGGAACTAAGCCCGACCGAGCGCAAGCAGCTCGGGGCGCGCCTGGCCAAGCT
>CAYUYN010000233.1:4730-6649 GCA_964449185.1 uncultured Anaerolineales bacterium
GACGCCGAGCGTGACAACGAGGACCAAGGGTACGCGAACCCGTATGCCGACCCTTCGACACTCCCTGCGGTCGCAGGGCAGGCTCTGGCCGACATCAAGCTGAACATCCTGGGCCGGCGCGGTGAGGTCGAAGCCTACCTGAAACTGTGCCTGGAGACCAACCGCCATCTGCGCTACGCCGTCAAGCTGGCCAAGCTGGGCCGCGTCTCCGCGGCCGTGAAGCACGGCCAACGAAAGCTGCGCACGGCCGACGAAGCGCGCCAACTGGCCGAAGCTTTGCGCGCCGGCGGTCACGTGGCCGAGGCGCTCGTCATCGGCGAGCGGGGCCTGAAACTCAAGGCGCCTAAATACGCCTTGGCCGCCTGGCTCGCGCCGGTGGAAGAAGCGCAGGGACGCGCGGCGGCCGCCCTGAATGCCTGGCAGGCGGCTTTTTCGGAAGACCCCTCGCTGGCCATTTACCAGTCGCTAAAGCGCCTGGCCGGCGCGAAGTGGAAGAAACTGGGGCCGGAGGTGATGAGCGCTCTGCGCCGCTCGGGCGACAAGCTGGCCTTGGTCGAAGTGCTGATCGAGGAGCAAGATTGGGACGAGGCCATCAAGGTGGCCGATGGCCGGCAGGCATGGCATGGCCTCGTGGAGACCGTCGCGGAGGCCGCCCTGCCGCACCGGCCAGAGTGGGTGGCCCGCGCCAGCCGCAAGCACGCCGAGCGGCTGATGGAAGAAGCCAACAGCAAGAACTATCCCCTGGCCGCTGCCTGGCTCAAGCGCGCCAAGAAAGCCCACGCCGCCCTCGGCCAGACCGCCGAGTGGCGCGATTATCTTGAGAAGATCAAGGAGAAGTACCGGCGGCGCCCGGCGCTGCAGGCGCAGTTGCGTGGACTGTAGTGCGGCCACAAGGGCTACGGAAAACGGTACGCAGTCCTCATTTTGGAACACCCTTTACAGCACCCTTCAGGTTGAATTAGAATAGCGCCCACATGTCTAAACGAAAGCAAAGACAGCGACACGAAGCGGCTTCCACCCCCCGCTCACCCCTGCCAGCCGGCCGGCAGGCCTTTCGGCAGAACGACTATACCGCCGCCATTCAGCAGTGGAGCAAGCTGCCGCCCGAACAGCAGGCCGCCGCGCGGACGGCCCTGGCCGAGGCCCACTTTCGGCGCGCGCTGGCCCAGCCCCGTGCCCAGCCCGAGGCTTTGGCTGACCTGCGCCGCGCCGTCGAACTCGCGCCGGGCGAAGCGCGCTTTTGGTATCACCTGGGGTTAGCCCTGCACCAGGCCGGGCAGCTCGTGGAGGCCAAAACGGCCTATACCCGGTCAGCCGAACTGAACCCGGCTCGCCGCGGCCTGGGCTATGTGCGCGGCCTGGCCGAGATCGAGCAACATCCTTCGACACCGCTCGCAAGCCTGCCCTGGCTCACCCCGCCCGAGCGCGAGGCCCTGGCGCCCATCGCCGCCCTGCTGCGGGGCGACCCAGCGGCCGCGCGTCAGGCACAGGGCGGCGCCACCGGCGACCAAGTCCGCGCCGCCGAGTTGTGGGTCGCCTTGGCCAGCCTGGCCGGGCGAGATGCCGCCGGCGCCCTCCGCCGCCTGGCGGCGCTCAAAGACAAAAAACTTCGCCCTGGCGCCGAAGCGGTGCGCGCCTGGTATCACGGCCTGACCGCTTTGGCCGGCGGCGACCACGAGACGGCGCTCAAGGAGTGGCGCGAGGCCGCCCGGCGGCCGGGCGTAGCGCTGCCGCGCCTGCGGCCGGCCCTGGTCACGCTGCTGCACACCCGGGTGCAGGCCCTGCTCGAGGCCGGCCACGCCTCCCAGGCGCGCGAGCAGGCCCGGCAAGGGCTGGCCCTGGCGCCGGGCGAGCCTACCCTGCAGGCGGGGGCACTGGTGGCCGAGAGCCGGCTGGCCGGCTTGGCCGCCGAGGCCGGC
>CAYUYN010000234.1:0-6615 GCA_964449185.1 uncultured Anaerolineales bacterium
GGCAAGCGGTGGCGCTGGCCTTGGGCGCGGCCGGGGCGCGGGTGGCGGTGGTGGACGTCAACCCCGATGGCGCGCGGCGCGTGGTGGACGCCATCGTGCAGGGCGGGGGGCAGGCGCGCATGGCCCTGGCGGATGTTTCCAACAAGATGGCGGTGCAGACCATGCTCTATGACGTGCTGGAGGCCTGGGAGCGCATCGACCTGTTGGTGAACGCGGCGCACGTGACGCCGCACAGCACGGCGCTGAAGCTGGACGAATGGGAGTGGAACCGCACGCTGGACGTGAACCTCAAGGGCGCGTTCCTGGTGAGCCAAACCGTGGCGCGCGCGATGCAGGCCATCGGCGGCGGCCTGATCCTGAATGTGAGCCGGCCCGAGGCCGCCTCGGCGCACGCGGGGGTGCGGGCGGCGCGCGCGGGACTGCTCGGGCTCACCGAGGCCTTGGCGGCGGAGTGGGCGGCGTTTGGGGTGGCGGTGGAGGTGATGGAGGCGGCGGAGGGCGGGGAGGAGGTGGTGCGGCGGTGGAGGGGGAGGTTGGAGGGGCGGCGCTAGGCCGGTGAGGGGCAGCGGCAGGCCCGTTTATTGGTCCGCGGCACACGCGGCCTTTTTGTCGTCTGCGCGGGCAGCGAGGCAGGCTTGCTGCAGTTCAATGTCGCGGGGGGTGAGTTTGTTGGGGCTGGTGTCGCTTTCGGTAGTGGTGGGAGTTTGCTCCCGCCTCCGCTTTTTGGCTAGGGCCGGCCAGGCTGCGCAGCGTGCCGCTGCACGGTCAGGGAGGGTGAAAGACACACGAGGGAGGCCGGCGGCGATCCCCACTCCACTGCGTTTCGGGGGACGCGAAAGGCTGCCGCCGGCGTGAAGTCACACGCAAGCGTCGCACTCCGGTCGGGGCATTGTGGGGCGAAACGTGTGCGTTAACATTGGCACTCCTGCTCCCCTGCTCCCTTGCACCGCTGCTCCCTGCTCCCTATCCCCCCGGTCTGCCGGCCTCAATCGCCTTCAGCCGTTTCTCCAGCGCCACGGACTGCTTCTGCAGCTCGCTTAGCGCGTGGCCCTGGCCGACGACGTACTGGTCGATGAGGCTCATGGTGTGGGTCATGATTTCCTTCATCTGCTGCGTGGTCTCTTTGGTGACCTGGTCCATGCTGAAACTGGTGGAGCCGTTGAGCAGGTCGAGGTACTGCATCTGGAAAGCGCTGTCGAGCTCGCCGATGACGCGGATGTAGCCGAGGAAGGCCACCTCGAGCTTGACGAGGTCGCTGATCGAGTCAGCCATCTTGTCGAGCGGGGCGGTCCAGAAGGTGGCGGCGAAGGCGGTCAGGCCGCCAATGCCGCCGATGACGACGTTCCAGGCGCCGGCCCCGCCACCGAAGACCACGCCGGCCGCCGAGGCGCCCAGGAGCGCGATGCCGGTAAAGAACAGCACGGTGCTCATGACCTGCACGCGCGTGTGGGTCTTCTCCATTTGGGCGATGGTGTTCTTCAGGATGCGCACCAATTCGTCGCCCCGGCCAATGGAGTGCTGGTGGGCCAGCAGCGCGTTCATGCGCAGGTTGCGCATCAATTCATCGGGCTTGAGGGATGGGTCGAGCGGCAGCAGGAAGCTGCCGCCATTCAGTGGATCGTGCGGGTTGGCGGCCATGGGTGTTCCTCCGGCTCAGACAACGTAGGGCTGGATGGCGATCAGCGTTACTTTTTCTTTGGCGTCTTCGACCGTGTAGATCAGCAGATATTTGGGGGCGGTGGTCTCCACCGGCCACTGCATTAACCCCATGGCGGCGGGCACGCCGTTGACGGGCTGGCTGTTGGGCGGGCGCGGGTTGTAGCTGAGCGCGCCGATGGCGTCTTCCAGGTTTTGGCGCATGGTGGCGGTCTGCTTCTTGAGCAGGTCCTGCACGCTGGGAACCTTGGCCACGCCATAGACGATGACGGCCGCGGGCGGGGCGGCGGGCGCGGGCGCTGGGTTAGGCGCCATGGAGACCCTCCTGGCCGGCGGTGGTGCTCAGGCTGAGCACGGTCACGCGCTGGCGGGCGTCGTCGACCGTGTAGGCGAGCGTGTGGCCGTCGTCGTGCAGGATGAGACGGTTGCCTTCGGTGGCGGCCTGGGCCGTGACGGGGCGCGGGTCGAGCTGGAGGGCGTCGATGCGGTTCTGGAGGGCAGCCTGGGTCTCGGGCGGGAGGCGGCGCAGGGCGGCCTGGGCGTCGGGCTCGATCACGACGGAATACAGCTCCGGCGTGGTCTTGGCGTACTGCTGCACGGCCTGGCGGACATTGGTGTTGATGTTGCGCTGCTGCACGCGGGCGAACTGGCTGACCTCTTCGGCGCTGAGGGTCACCTGGGCCTCGTCGGCGCGGCGGGCGGCCACCAGGCGGGCGGCGAAATCGCGCCGGAGCTGGGCGACGCGCGAGAAGTAGGCGTACTCCTGGTAGCCGCGCACGGCGGTCAGAATGAACAGGCCCAGCACGGGCCAGGCGATGAGCACCAGGCTGAGGAGATTGACCACGCGCAGGGCGAAGAGGCTGTACAGGAGCCAGCCCAGACCGGCGAGGATGGAGACGGCGCCCGGCACGAGCAGCACGCCAATGATGAAGTTGGTGCGCTGGGTGCGCTTGCGCCAGCCTGCCTCAACCGAGGCATCCAGGGGCGCGTTGCCCAGGTCGAGCGCGCCGCGAATGGAGTCGGAGGTGATGAGCAGGCGGTTGTGCGTGAGGGTGGAGAGCAGGGTGAAGACGGCAGCCGCGACGAGGCCGACGATCAGCAGGGTTTGGCCAAAGGCCGGGTCGACAAAGCGGATGAGGGCGCCCAGGGAGCAGGCGAGCGCGCCGACGGCGAAGGAGAGCGAAAAAGCGAGGTTGAAGATGAGCTGGCGGGTGTGGTTGCGGCCGCTATGCTCTTCTTCCTCCAGCAGGCGCAGCGCAGCCTCGAACTCCTCGGCGCTGAGGACCAGGCCTTGCGCGTGTTTTTCGGGGTCGGCCAAGTTCGTCTCCGAATTAGGGCCCAAGAGACGCCCATGCGCTGGGCGGTACAGCGATGACTATCTGGGACGATTATAGTGCGGAATGCAGTATTTCGTTGACGAAACATCGCAGTCTGCCTATAGTAAGGCCCTCGGGAGACAGGCATGACGGTACTTTCCGTGCGCATCACTGACGCGCTGCGGCTGGCGGGGGCGCTGCTGGCGGCGGGCGATTGGCCCGAGCAGGAGCAGGCGGCCAAGGCCTATAAGCCGCACCGGGTGGCGGAGACCGCCCGGCGCTATTTTGCGCCGCACCGGGGCCACCCGGCGGTGCAGGCGGCGGGCGCGCTGGCCGCGGAGGCGGGGGCGCGGGCGTTATATGCGCAAGCCGCGATGGGCGAATGGCCGGACGGGCTGACGGAACACCTGGCCCATTTCCAGGCCGTCGCGCAGCCCGAGGCGCTGTGGGCCGACACCCGGGCCGCCTGGGAGCAGGCCGAACAGGACTTGTGCGCGGTGATTGAGCGCGTTGACCTGCCGGGTTTTTTGGCGACCGTCTTTGGGCCGCTGCCGCAGCGGCTGGTGGTGTACCCGAACCTCCTTTACCCAGGGCGGCAGCCGTTGGCCGTCGAGGCCGCCGGCGAGCTGGTGGTGTGCCAGCCGCCGCCGCCGGCCTGGGGCGCCTCACCGCCGTGGCGCTACAGCGAGCGCCCGGACGAGGTGCTGGCGGTGCTGGCCACGACGGCCGCCGAGGCGCTGTTCGAGCGGCGGCTGCCGGCCGAGCACGCCGCGCTGCGACCGCAGGCGCTGGTCTTTGCGCTGGCGGCGGCGGTGCTGTTCCTGCGCCAGGCGGAGGACCCGGCGGCGGGCGATCAGTTTATGGTGATGGAAAAGAAGGCGCGGCGTCTCCCGCAGCTGCCCGCGGTGGTAGAGAGGCTCGAGGCGGCGCTGGCCGGGCGGCGAGCTGGGCAGTACGCTGGATTGCGGGATTATGTAGCGGAGCTCATGGTCAACCTATAGGTCTAGACCGATGCGCTACCTGCTCGACCTGGAAGAGATGGAGGACCGCTGGGTCGCCTTTGTCCCCGGTCTGCCTGGCTGCTATGCGAGCGACGAGAGTCAAGCGACAGTCCTGGCCGGCGCACCGGCAGCCGTTGCCGCCTACCACGACTGGCAGCGGCAACATGGAGCTGTCGTACCGGACGAGACCGTGGAAACTGCTATCGAGGAAATTCACCGCGCCTGGCACGGCACGCCCGAATACGAGGTCAACGCCTTCTTTGCTAGTGACCGGGAGCCATTAACGTCCGACGAATGCAAACGCCTGGCGCAGCTTCTGCAGTGGACACGGGCCGACCTGTTGGCCGCGCTGGCTGGGCTGCGCGAAGGCGAGCTCGCACGAGAAGTAGGCAATTTGTGGCCAATTAACCGCATCCTGAACCACGTGGCTCGGGCGGAGAACTGGTATCTTGATCGTCTCAGCCTTGCGGTGGAGGCCTTGGCGGCAGTCCCGGCGGTCCTGGATTGCCTGGCGCGCGTGCGCGAACGGCTGCTGAGCGCGCTGCCAGCCCTGGCCGACGATGACCGCGTCGTCGCGCTTCAGGGAGAGCTGTGGTCGCCACGCAAGCTAGTGCGGCGGGCGATTTGGCACGAGCGCGATCACACCGATCACATCGGCCAGGTGCGCCGGCGCCTGGCGAGTTAATCCTGGAGACTCCTCAATGATCGAACAAGACCACATCCTCTCCGCGCTGCGCACTTCGGCGGCTGACCTGACCCAAGAGGTGCAGCGCTTGCCGGCGGAGGGCGCGCTGTGGCGGGCGGGGGAGGGCGAATGGAGCCAGCACGAGTGCCTGACGCATATGTGGATCAGCGAGCACTTTGTGTTTCTGCCGCGGCTGCGGGCCATGGCCAGCGAGGATAACCCGCGGCTGCCGCTGGTGGATGAGGTGGCGCTGCAGAAGCAGCAGTGGAGCCCGGACCGGACCCGCGATGACTTGCTGGCGGCGTACCTGGCCGACCGCCAGGCCGAGCTGGAGCTGCTGGAGAAGGTGGATTGGTCGCGGCCGGGCGTGCACGAGACGAACGGGCCGCTGGATATTGCCTGGGTGGCGCACTATGCCCTGGGGCACACCTGGGAGCACATGAGCCAGATGGTGCGCGTGCGGCTGCGCTACGCGTTGAGCCACCGCCAGGCCTGAGGGCGCCCGCCTCTCGGCGACCGGCCACCTGCCATGACCTCCCTCGCGCCCAAACCCCACGTCGTGCCGGGCTTCGAGCAGCTCTACGACTATCGCGCGCGGCTGCTGGACGGGCTGGAACAGCAGCCGGCCGAGTTCGCCGCGGTGCTGGCCGCCATCCCCGAGCCGGAGTGGCACACCCGCCAGGACGACCGGGGCCGCAGCCTGCACCACATTGCCGCGCATGTGCGCTATCTGGAGACCCTGGCCTTCCTGCCGCGCATCCGCAGCATCCTCACCGAGGAGCGCCCGGTGCTGAAGTCATACCCCTCGCATCACTGGGCCGACGCCCGGTATGATCCCCACGAGCCGATGGCGGCGCTGCTGACGCAGTGGTCGCGCGCGCGGGCCGAGATGGTGCAGTGGCTGCGGCCATTGGAGGCGGCGGGCTGGACGCGGCTGGGCTTTCACCCGCCATCGGGCGCGCGCACGCTGCAGTGGTGGGTCGAACGCGCCTACGGCCACGCGCGCGAGCACCTGGACAATGTGCGCGGCGCGCGGCTGTCGACGGTAGGCAGTCGGCAGTAAGCAGTCGGCAGAGACGACAGACGGTAGACAGTCGGCAGTAAGCAGAAAACTGCAATACACCCCCCACGCCACGGTTTGTTGGCCGGCCTATGATTTGGAGAACCAACCCATGCCTGACTATCAATTCATCCTGGCCGAAACGCACCGCAACGTTGGCCTGGTGCGCTTCAACCGGCCCAAGGAGCTCAACGCGCTCAACAGCACGCTGATGGAGGAGATGGTCACGGCCCTGGAGGCCTTTGACCGCGACCCGGCCATTGGCTGTTTGGTGGTCACCGGAGCGAGCGGGCTTTTGCGGCCGGCGCCGACATCCGCGAGATGGCCGAGGCCACGGCGGTGGACATGCTCCAGCGCGGCAACCTCGCTCGCTGGGACCGGCTGCGCAAGCTCAAGAAGCCGCTGATCGCGGCGGTGTCGGGCTTTTGCCTGGGCGGGGGCTGCGAGCTGGCCATGACCTGCGACATGCTGGTGGCCTCCGAGAGCGCGCGCTTTGGCCAGCCGGAGATCAACCTGGGCGTGATCCCGGCGCGGGCGGCACGCAGCGAATGACGCGGGCGGTGGGCAAGGCCGTGGCCATGGAGATGGTCCTGAATGCGCGGCTGCTGACGGCCGACGAGGCCGCGCGCCATGGCCTGGTGAACCGCGTGACCCCGGTGGAGGTGTACCTGGACGAGTCGCTGGCGCTGGCTCAGTCGATTGCCGAGCGCGCACCCCTGGCCGTGCGGCTGGCCAAGGAAGCGGTCAACAACGCCTTCGAGACCTACCTCAGTGATGGCCTGGCGGATGAACGCCGCGCGTTCTACTTCCTCTTCAGCACGGAGGATCAGAAGGAGGGGATGCGGGCGTTCATGGAGAAGCGGAAGCCGGCGTGGAAGGGGAAATAGTGGACAGTGG
>CAYUYN010000235.1:0-6588 GCA_964449185.1 uncultured Anaerolineales bacterium
CGCCTCGGCCGAGCCTGCCCGCGAAGCCACCGGCGAAGCCGGCGCCGCCGGCGGGAAACGCCGCCGCCGCAAGCGGTAAGGGCTGGTAACACTTTCTGTCTCACAAGAGCAAACCTCCCAGGTCTTGTAGACCTGGGAGGTCTCTTCGTTCACGTTCACGCCCCACACTTACCTACCTACTCACCTACACACCGCTCTCCCACACCCCCGCACGCCCACACTCCCACACGCATTTGCTCCGCTCTCCCATCCGCTGTATCATCGCCCTCGTCAATGTCCGTCCCCATCCCTGATCCGAACGTGCGCGCGGTCCTGGCGGCCCTGCCCAAAATCGACCTCCACCGCCACCTGGAGGGATCGCTGCGTTTAACCACCCTGCTCGAAGTGGCCCGCCGTTTCGAGCTCGACCTGCCCGCCGACGACCTGGAAGCCCTGCGGCCCTTGGTCCAGGTCACCAACGACGAGCCCAACTTTCGCAACTTTCTTGAGAAATTCAATGTGCTGCGGCGCTTCTACCAGGCGCCCGACGTGATCAGCCGCCTGGCCTACGAAGTCGTGGCCGACGCCGCGCACGATAACGTCCACTACCTGGAGCTGCGCTTCACCCCGTATGCGCTGGCCAGCGCCCAGGGCTACGCCGTGGCCGACGTGACCGACTGGGTGCTGGCCGCCGTACAGTCGGCGGTGCGCGACCATCCGGCCCTGCGGGTGGGGCTTATTGCCAGCGTCAACCGCCACGAGTCGCTTGAGATCGCCGAGCAGGTGACGCGCCTCGCCATCGAGCGCCAGGACCAGGGCATCGTCGGCCTGGACTTGGCCGGCGACGAGGTCAACTATTCGGCTGAGCCGTTCCGGCCGCTGTTCCGCGCCGCGCGCGAGGCCGGCCTGGGCGTGACGGCGCACGCCGGCGAGTGGACCGGCGCCGGCGCCGTGCGGGATGCCATTGAGAACCTGGGGGTGCGGCGCGTGGGGCACGGCGTGCGCGTGCTCGAAGACCCGCAGGTCGTGGCCCTGGCGCTGGAGCGCGGCCTGGTCTTCGAAGTGTGCCTGACGTCCAATGTGCAGACCGGCGTCGTCCCGCGCCTGGCCGAGCACCCCCTGAGCCGCATGACCCGCCTGGGCCTGCGCACCACCATCAACACCGACGACCCGGCCGTCTCCGCCTCCAACCTCACCGACGAGTACACCCTCGCCGTCGAGCACCTGAGCTTCAGCGTCGAGGCGATCAAGCACACGCTGCTGACCGCCGCCGCGAGCGCCTTCCTGCCGCCGGCCGAGCGCGCAGCGCTGGTGGAGCAGTTTCGGGGGGCGTTGGGGCTTTAAGGTGCGTCTGCACAAATGCAATGCGGCCCCTACTGCTTATGCTCCCACTCCGTCACCGCCTCGCGGATCAGCGTGCGCACCTCATCATCCGGCACGCTTTCCACCGCCTCATAGTCCTGCCCGTCCGCGCGGAACAGCGCGTTGCCCTTGGGCCCGCTGTGGACGCGGATGCCGCGCTGGCTGTGCGGGGTTGTGGCCAGCTTCTCCTGCAGAATATCGTCGATCTGCTCGGCAATGCTCTTGAGCGGCGGCAGCTGCGACTTGGAGAGGTCGCGCAGCACCAGCATTTGCTTGAAGGGGTTCATGCTCGGCGCCAGCAGGGGAGCCGGGCCGCTGGGCGCCTGCTTGGCGGCGGAAGCGGGCGCCGTGCCGGCCGGGGTCGGTATGACCGGCGCGGGCGCGGTGGAGGCGCCGGCCGCAAAGGCCTCCAGGTCGCGCAGGGTCGTCAGCAGCCCCACGCGCACTTCGGGCTTTTGGATGTCCTCCAGCCGCGCGTAGCGCTGGCCGGCCACCTCCACCCGCAGCTCTTCGGTCTGGCTGTCGCGCAGCACGCGCAGCACCTCCCGCGCGCCGTTGTCAAGCGCCAGCGGCGCGGCGGCCGCCCGGACGTTGGCCGCGGCCTTGGCCGGCGCTTTGGGCTTGTCGGTGCGGTTGTCCGGCTTCCACGTGACCCCAATGACCACCACGATGGCGCAGACCACCAGGCCGGTGACCGCCAAGATGAAAAACACCCCAACGTCCATGCTGCCGCCTCCTTCCGCGGGCCTGGCTAACCAGGCCTCTGGCACTGCGGGCAGAAGTGTGTCCCTCGCTGCCCGACCACGATGCGCCGGATGAGAGTCCCACAGCCCGGGCAGGGCTCGTCGGCCCGCCCGTACACCCGGAAATAGTTTTGAAAGCCCCCGCCGCGATAGGCCCAATCGATGCTGGCGCCGTTGTGCCGCAGGCCCGCCCGCAGCGCGGCGCGGATGGCCCGCCATAGCTGGCGCGCTTCCTCGGGCGTCAGGCTGTCGCTGCGCCGCAGTGGGTGCAGCCCGGCGCGGTGCAGGGCCTCATCGGTGTAGATGTTGCCCAGCCCCGCCAGGAAGGTCTGATCCAGCAGCAGCGGCTTGAGCGCCCGCCGCCGCGCCTGGAGCATCTGCACCAGCCGCGCCGCCGTAAAGGCCGCCTCCAGCGGCTCGGGCCCCAGCGCCGCCGTAACGTCTTCGGCCGCCGCCACGTAAAAGACCTTGCCAAACTTGCGCGTGTCGTTGAAGCGCAGCTCGCTGCCGTCTTCAAAGTGGAAGATCGTGCGCGCGTAGCGGTCGGGCGGGGCGCCGGCGCCGGCCAGCACCAGGTCGCCGCTCATCTTGAGGTGGATCAGCAGCACCCCCTCGCTCAGCGGGAAAACCAGGTATTTCCCGCGGCGCGTCACCGCCTGGATGGTCTGGCCCGGCAGAGCCTGCTTGAGCGCGCGCGGCGACGGCCGGGCGATGTGCCGCGGCCAGCGCACGCTGACGCGCGCGATGGTCTTGCCCACGACCGAGCCGCCGCGCTCGGCGCTGCCTTCCCGCAGCCCGCGGACGATGGTTTCAACTTCGGGTAGTTCTGGCATGCGCCAGATTATACAAGAACTTCCGCCTGTCATACCATACACTAACCATGCTTGCCGGGCGTTCTCGTTCTGGGTGTCGGGCATGCTGGCGGCCTGCCCCCTCTCCCGCATCGCTTAAGTCGCCACGCAAAGCGGCTAAATCCGCTTGACGCTTGCGTCCGCTGCCAACTTAGCGCTTAGCGCCAAAAAGACTCAAAAACCAGCCTGCCGGCCGTGCGCTGACCAAGCCAAAAGCTTTAAGACAACTTGTCAGAGTCAGGCCAGAGTCCCCGTTGTATAATCCTTTCATCAGCGGACGCTCACCGCCATTCCCAGCGCTCATCCATGTCCTTCGTTCACCTCCACTGCCATTCCGAATACTCGCTGCTCGACGGCCTCGCGCGCATCCCGCAGCTCGTCGAGCGCGCTAAGGCTTTAGGCCAGCCGGCCGTGGCCCTGACCGATCACGGCGTGATGTACGGCGCGGTCGAGTTCTGGCAGGCGGCCACCGATGCCGGCCTCAAGCCCATCATCGGCATGGAGAGCTACCTGGCGCGCGCCAAGATGACCGATCGCCTGCCCGGCGAGGACCAGAAGCCCTATCACCTGCTGCTGCTGGCCAAGAACATGACGGGCTACAAGAACCTGCTCAAGCTCGCCAGCCTGGCGCAGTTGGAAGGCTTCTACTACAAGCCCCGCATCGACAAAGACACCCTGGCCGCGCACGCCGAGGGCCTCATCTGCACCACCGGCTGCCTGTCCGCCGAGATCCCACGCCTGCTGACCGAAGACGGCCGGCCCGAGAAGGCCCGCCGCGAGCTGGACTGGTATTACCAGGTCTTTGGCCGGGAGAATTTTTTCTTCGAGCTGCAGGACCACAGCCTGCCCGAGCTGCGCGAGCTGAACAAAGCGCTGCTGGAACTCCAGCCGCATTACAAGGCGCGCTTCGTGGCCACCAACGACGTTCACTACGTGACGCCGGAGGAGGCCGCGCCGCACGACGTGCTGTTGTGCATCCAGACCTCCAAGCTCGTCACCGACCCCAACCGCATGAAGATGAGCGACGGCTCGTACTATCTCAAGAGCCGGGCCGAGATGGAGGCCCTCTTCGGCCACTTCCCCGGCGCCCTGGACAACACCCTGCTCGTGGCCGAGATGTGCGACCTCAACCTCAAGAGCAAGGGCTATCACCTGCCGCTCTTCCAGGTGCCCGCCGGCCACACGCCGGCCAGCTACTTGCGCCAGGTGTGCGAGGCCGGGCTGAAGGAGCGCTACGCCGGGCGCGCCGCCGACCCCGACGTGCGCGGCCGGCTGGAGTACGAGCTGCAGGTCATCGGCGCGATGGGCTTTGACGCCTACTTCCTCATCGTGTGGGACCTGTGCCAGTTCGCGGCCAGCCGCGGCATCTGGTGGAACGTGCGCGGCTCGGGCGCCTCGTCCATCGTGGCCTACACGGCCGGCATCACCAACCTCGACCCGCTGCGCAACTCGCTCATTTTCGAGCGCTTCCTCAACCCGGGCCGCATCTCCATGCCCGACATCGACCTGGACTATCCCGACGACCGCCGGGCGGAGATGATCGGGTACACCGTACAGAAGTACGGCAAGGAGAACGTCGCCCAGATCATCACCTTTGGGACGCTGGGCGCGCGCGCCGCCATCCGCGACATCGGCCGCGCCATGGACATTCCCCTGTCCGAGGTCGACCGCATCGCCAAGCTGGTGCCCTCCGGCCCCAAGGTGAAACTGAAGGACGCCTTCGACAACCCCGAGTTCAAAGAGCTCTACAACTCGCAGGCGTACATCAAGCAGCTGGTGGATACCGCCGGCCAGCTCGAGGGCGTCAGCCGCCATGCCTCCACCCACGCCGCCGGGGTGGTCATCTCGGACAAGCCCCTGGTGGAATACCTGCCGCTCAACCGGCCCACCAAGGGCGCCGACGACAGCGGGCTGGGCGTGGTCACCCAGTTCCCGATGGAGATCATCGAGAAGATCGGCCTGCTCAAGGTCGACTTCCTGGGCCTGGCCACGCTGACCATTATGCGCCGCGCCTGCGACCTGATCGAGAAGCGCCACGGCCGCAAGCTCGAGCTCACCACCATCCCCTACCTGCGCTGCCCCGACGACCCGGCCGCCGACGCCGACGTGAAGCCCCTGTTCGACCTGCTCTCCTCGGGCCACGTGGACGGCATCTTCCAGGTGGAGTCGGAGGGCATGCGCCGGGTGCTCACCAGCATGCAGCCCACCGAGTTCGAGCACATCATCGCGGTGGTGGCGCTCTACCGGCCCGGCCCCATGGACTACATCCCCTCCTTCATCAAGCGCATGCACGGCGAAGAAGAAGTGAAATACCATCACCCCGACCTGGAGCCGATCCTCCAGGAGACCTATGGGATCTGCGTTTATCAGGAACAGATCATTCAGATCGCCACCAAGATGGCGGGCTACTCGCCCGGTGAGGCCGACCAGATCCGCAAGGCCGTGGGCAAGAAGATCCAGGCCGAGATCGCGCGCCACCGCCAGCAGTTTATCGATGGCTGCCTGAAGAATGGCTACAGCCTGCCCGTGGCCGAAGCCGTGTATGGCGACATCGAATTCTTCGCCAACTATGGCTTCAACAAGGCCCATGCCGCCGACTACGCCATGATCACCTGCCAGACGGCCTACCTCAAGGCCCACTATCCGGTGGAGTACATGACGGCGCTGCTGTCGGTGTCGCGCAACGACACGGCCAAGGTGGCGCTGTATGCCGTCGACACCCGCCGCATGGGCCTGCCCGTGCTGCCGCCGGACGTTAACACCGGCGAGCTGGACTTCGCCATCGAAGAGCGCGCGCCCGGCCAAACGGAGGGCAGCGCCCACAGCATTCGCTTTGGCCTGGCCGCGGTCAAGAACGTGGGCGAAGGCCCGGTGCAGGTCATCCTCGCGGCGCGCCGCCAGGGCGGGCCCTTCCCCTCGCTGGACGAATTTTGCCAGCGGGTGGACCTGCGCCAGGTGGGCAAGCGCGCCCTGGAGTGCCTCATCAAGGTCGGCGCGTTTGAGAGCTTTGGCTACAGCCGCGCCCAATTGCTCGACGGCCTGGACCAGATCCTCAACGCCAGCGCCTCGCATTTCCGCGCGGCCGAGGCCGGGCAGCTTTCGCTGTTTGGCGGCCTGGGCGCCGAATATGCCGGGGTGCAGCTCCCCAAAGCCGTCAGCACGTTCACCCGGCGCGAGACGTTGAGCTGGGAAAAGGAGCTGATCGGCCTGTACGTCAGCGACCATCCGCTGCAGCCGGTGATTGACGACCTCCAGGCGCTGGTGACGGCCTACAGCCAGCAGCTCACCGAAGAAGACCACGACCGCCTGGTGGTGATGGCGGGCGTGGTGACCAACCTGCGCGCGCACCACACCAAGAAGGGCGACCTGATGGGCTTCGTCAGCATCGAAGACCTGCAGGGCCACCTGGAGCTGGTGGTGTTCCCGCGCACCTGGAAGGACGTCAGCCGCTGGCTGGCCCTGGAGCAGATCATCGTGATCCGCGGCAAGGTGGACTCCAAGGGCCAGGGCAGCCCCAAGATCATTGTGGATTCGCTCAGCCGCGACTTTAGCCTGACCCACGCGCGCCACAGCGAAGCCACCGCGCCCGCCCGCGCCCCCCTGGCCGCTGCTTCAGGCCGTGCCGGGGTGGCCGTCGCGCCGCCGCGACCCAC
>CAYUYN010000236.1:0-6552 GCA_964449185.1 uncultured Anaerolineales bacterium
GCCAGGCGGCGCAGGGCCTCGGCCAGGGCCGCGACGTCGCCGGGCGGGGTGAGCAGGCCGGTGACACCCGCCACCACAATCTCTGCCGCGCCCCCGGCCTGCGCGGACAGCCCGCCTGGCCCCAGGAGCTGATCCAGCGGCGAGCGCACGTCCGTGGGCAAGCCTGTCTCCCGGACGCCAGCGGGGCTCAGCGAGCGGCCGCCCCGACCATGAACCACGCACACATCGGCCGTGTGTTGGGCTGCTAGCGCAGACAACCAGCCTTGCCCATAATGGCCCACGCCGGGGTAGTGTGCGGCAATGGTCCGCGCGTCGAATAGAACGGGCATCGCCCAGTCCCTTTGACTAATACCGCAACAACCGCCGATAAAGTGGCAGGCTCAACCAGAGCCAGAGTTGGCTCAGACGGCCGTAGTGCTTGCCATAGAAGTAGCGCAGACTGTCGTAGTACGCCTCGCGCGCCTTCGGATTCTGCTTGCGGCTCTGCCCGCCGAGGTGGAGGATGGCCACCTGCGGGTTATAGTAGATGTTCCAACCTTTCCGCCGTAGGCGGAGGCACCAATCATTGTCCTCAAAGTACATGAACATGGCCTCGTCCAGCAGCCCTACTTCTTCCAGAGCTGTACGTCGTACGCACAGGCACGTACCGGCCACCCAATCAACGCGCTGCACCTCGGCCGTGTCCCAGTTGTGCAGGGGCTGCCCGCGCAGCAGGCGCTCCACGGCCCGGCGGAACAGGTAGGCCGGCGTTGGGTCACGGCCAAACGCAAAGGGCTGCGGCGTGTCATCGGTCTGGAGCAGGCGCGGACCGCACGCCCCAGCGTCCAGGTGGCTATCCATGAACGCGACCAGTGCCGCCAGGCCGCCGGGCGGGACGACGGTATCGGGGTTGAGTAGGAGGACGTAGCGGCCGTGGCTCTGGGCGAGGCCTTGATTGTTGGCGCGTGCGAACCCGACGTTTTGCGTGTTCTCAATGACGCGGAACCCCGGCCCGGTGTTGCGGACGCGGGCTACCGAGTCGTCGGAGGAACCGTTGTCCACTACGATGATCTCCGCCAGATCGCTCGGCCCCTGCGAGGCGAGGCAAGCGCGCAGGCAGGCCTGCAGCAGGTCGGAGGTGTTCCAGTTTACGATCACGATCGATAGGGCCGGGGAGGCGCCACGGCTCATATCAACGCAAAGCGCGGCATGGGCAGGATGAACCGGCCGCCGGAGAGCAGGTAGTCCTTCTCGCGGGCTTGAAACTCCTCGATGAAGTGCCACGGCAAAACCAGAAAGTAGTCGGGCTTGGCCGCGCGCGCCTCGGCCTCGGACACGATCGGAATATGTGTCCCGACGGTCACCAAGCCCCATTTGTCTGGGTTGCGCTCGGCGGCCGCCGTGATCAATGTGTGATCCAGCCCGAAGTACTGGAGCACCGTATTGCCTTTGGTCGACGCGCCGTATACGTAGACGCGCTTCCCCTGGCTGACCTTTTCCTGAATAAAGCCAACCACGTCGGCCCGAATGCGCTCCACCCAAAATGCGAACTCGGTGTAGGCGCGTGTGTCATCCAGGCCCAGCTTGATTTCCTGTTCGCGCAGGGCCTGCACGCGCCCGGCCGCCAGGCCCCGAAAAGTTGCGTCGCCGAAGAGCGCCGGGTCAGCGCCGCGATTGCGGATGTAGCACCGGAAGCTGCCGCCGTTGACGTCGTTAAGGGTCACGTCCACGACTTCAAGGTCGCACAGAGCCAGCAGGTAAGAGAACGACTGCATGGAGTAATACTCGAGATGCTCGTGGCAAATGTTGCCCACCTCATTGGCCTTGAGCATCAGCGGCAGGTAGCTCATCTGCACGATCCATAGGCCGTCGGGGTCCATGCTGGCCTTGACGTCGGAGACAAACTGCCGGGGGTCTTCCAGGTCGTAAAACATAGCGATGCTGGTGACGACCTTGGGCCGGCGTCCACTCAGCTGGGGCTGGCTGGCATAGGCCTCGGCGGTGAAGAAGTCGGTCACAATCGTGTCCGCAATCTGTCGCGATAGCGGGGCCAGGTTTTCCGCCGGGTCAAAGCCTGCCTTGAGGAGGCCGCCGGTCTTATACGAGGCGAGCAGCGTGCCGTCGTTACAGCCGATGTCCAGCACGGCGTCACCTTCGTGCAGGTGAATCAACTGCTCGGCCGTATTGGTGATGTCGGCCAGCGCATCGCGCATGGTTTTGTTGGTTCCCGAGCGGTACCAGTAGTTCCGGTACATGTTGTCGGCCGGGACGGTGTGCTTCAACTGCAACAGGTGACAGCGGCGGCAGAGCACGACCTCCAAGGGCGCCTTGGCGCCATCGGCCTGGCCGGGCTTCACAAAATCGGAGAGGTACTGATCGCCCAACGACAGAATGGGGACCAGGGCTCCGTCACACACGCGGCAGGTAATGCGGGTATTCATGGGCAACTCCAGTGACAGTGCTTAGCTTGAATGGCTATTGGCTGCGGCGGGGCTGGGCTTGAACAGTCGCGCCCAGCACCGCCGGTAGGCGAAACGGCTGTTAGTCAGATCGATGAGAAGCGGGTGGTAGCGACGGGCGACGGCATACAGACTGGCCAACAGGTTAACCCCGCAGCCAGGCAACTGGGCAATAGCGCGTGCTCGGAGTTTACTCCACGACGAGCTGAGACGCGGCTCAATCCACTGGTGATAGTCCTCGAGGCCGTACACCCCGCGCGCCCTGAACAAGAATAACGCCCACGCGCTCCGCCACGGTTCGCGGGGCGATACGCGGCGCTTGATGGTGTCGGGCAAATCCGGGAGCGACCAGATGATCTCGGGCCACTTGAACATCCAGACCTCGAAATAGCGCGTCGTCCATTGGGCATTGCCATAGCGGATCACGACCCATGGTTTGGCCAGCACCAGCGTCGCGCCCGGCAGCGGGCTCTGAAATACAACGCCCACGTGGACAAACTCGGTGCCGAAATAGCGTTCCTTTTCGCGTGCCTCCCACACTTGCCGCTTGATGACCACACCGCCGATAAACGACAAGAAATCACCCGTCTCGCTTAGGAGCCGCTGGCGGTCGGCTTCGCTTGACTGATAAAGGCGATCCGTTTTGAAGTCCAGGCGGCGCGGCGCCAGCAGCCGGGCCAAGTCAGCGTTGCGCACTTCGGCGTTGACGACGATCAGCGCGTATTGTCCGCGCGTGGCCGCCAGCACCGCCGCGAGTGCGCCCGGTTTCAGCAGGTCATCGTCCGACATGAGCCAGCAATATTCGCCCCGTGCCAGTTCCACGGCCCGGCAATAGTCCTGATCAACCCCGCCTTTGACGTCCAGCCGCAGGTAGCGCAGGCGGGGGAAGACCTGCTGGTATTGGCCGATGACGGCCTGCGTGTTATCCGTCGAAGCGCCGTCCACAACCACAATCTCGACTTCGTCGGTCGCCTGGGCGATGAGGCTCTCCAACGTGAAGCCAATGAGGTGTCCACGGTTGAGCGTTGCAATGCAAATCGAAAGGCGAATCGTCATTGCGGGCCTGGCCGGGCCAGCCATGGGAAGCACCGTCGTGCTACTGGCACATGGAGCCAATGGTATAGCTCGGTCCGCGTGTGTCGGGGCGTGGCTTGGAAGTAGACGTATACCAGCAGCCACACCAGGCAGACTGGCAGCTTAGCGATGAGCGCGGCTGTCAGCCTGAAGCGAGCCGGGAGCGGGTGGGGCGCCATCCAGCGGCGGTAGGTCTGCTGGGTGTACGAGCCGTCGCCGCGGTGTACCAGGAGCGCTTTGAGGTTGTGCCAAGGACGGGGAAGCGTGATTTTCGTCTTGGCTTCGGCCGAAAAAGGCATCGACCAGACCAATTCGGGCCACCGAAACATCCAGATTTCGAAGCTGCGCTCGCTCCACGAGATATTGCCAATGCGGCCATTGATCAATGGCTTTGCCACCACCCGCACGCTACCTGGCAACGGCTGCTGGAAGATGACGCCAAAATGGACAAACCACGTGCCCCAGTAGCGCTGTTTGTCGCGCGCCATCCACAAGGCGCGTTCAATCACGACACAACCGATATAGGTAAGATAGTGGCCCAGGTCGGTGAACACTACCTCCGAGGCACCGGGCCTATACACGCGGTCGCTGTCAACGTTCAACCGTCGCCCCTGAATAACCTGAGCCTGATCCACGGTCCGGTTCTCGGCATTTACGACGATCAGGCTGTGACTCTCATCCAAATGGTCGAGCACGGTGCGGATGGCGCCGGGCTTCAACGTGTCGTCGTCAGTCATGAACCAGCAATATTGACCCTCGGCCAGCTCCACCGTGCGGCAGTAGTCTTTGTCGACGCCGCCATTGACTGGCCGCCGTTCGTAGCGCAGGCGCGGGAAGCGCGCCTGGTACTGCTGGACCACGGCTGCCGTGTCGTCAGTGGAGGCGCCGTCGACAATGACGATTTCAACTATCTCGGTGGCCTGCGTGATCAGACTGTCGAGCGTTTCGCCGATGAAGGCGCCTCGGTTGCGGGTCGCGATGCAGATGGAGAGCTTGATAGCTGGCATGACGCTTTGGCGGTTCATCCCCTACTGGGCAGCGCGGGTCATTTGTCTGGCGAAAGCGGCCATCGCATGGCCAGGCCAGGTACAGTCGACGGCGAGGCCGTGGGGTGAATCGCTCCGTTCCGTGCGCTCGCATGCGGGGCGCGCCAATGCCTTTTGGGTGCCTGGCATCCAGGTGGGCTGGCGTTGGTGCGCTGGCCCACCCTGGCGCTGCTCACGCCCAACCAGGGCTAGCAGTAGCGCCCCGGCATGGTCAGGCCGCCCCCGCGTGCGTCCGGAAGCGCGCCAGGGCCCGCTCCGCCACCATTAGCGCCGCCTGCCGGTCGGCCGAGCTAAGGCCGAGGGCAAGGGTGCTCAGCCCGTGCACGGCCCCCAGTAACAGCAAGTGCACGCCCAGCGCGGCCCAGTTGCCGGGTGGCGCAACGGCGGACAGCAGGCCGGCCGCCAAGCCGAGCGGCACGCTGGCCCGGAAAGCAGGCCACAGGGTTTCACAGAACCAAAGGCGCCAGGATATGTCCAGCAGGCGGTGGGTCCGGACTTGCACGTAGAGCGTGGTGGGCAGGTGCGCCAGCACCGTCGCGAGCGCCACACCGTGAGGCCCCAGCCAGGCACCCAGGCCAATTGACAGGGCCAAATTGGCCACGGCTTCAGCGCCCACCACCCGGCTGAAGCGTCGAATATCGCCAGAGGCAAACACCATTACCTGCGCGACATAGCGCACCGTGGTCAGCGCCGCGAATAGCACCACCCACAACGTCAGCCACTGGCCACCAAACTGCTCAGGCCCCACCCAGATACTTACCGCTGAGTCTAGGTAGAACCAGCCGGCCAGTACGACCGGGGCCACCATAAGTAGTGTTAGCCGCTGCAGGCGCAGGAAGATGTCGCGCAGCTTGGTCCACTCGGCGTTGGCCCACAGCCGGTTGATCTCCGGCGCGGCGTTGGTGGCCAACACAAACACCTGATTATAGGCCAGCATGATGGGTGTTTGGGTATTGTAATACCCGCTGGTGACCGCCGGGCCGTGCAGCCACCCGACCATGATGTTGTCGGTGAAAGTGGAGATCCGGCCCGTGAGGCTAGCGGTGAAAGCGCGCGTGCCAAAGGTGTACAGCTCGCGACGCACCGGCTCATGAAATCTGCCAACTCGCACTGGCCACTGCGGCCTCAGGCGCGCGAAGCGGGCCACCACTGCCAGCGCGATCAGTGCCTCGGCCAGGATGAGTCCGAGCGTCAGCCCCACCAGGTCCTGGCCGAGCGCCAAGGCGGCCACCGAATAACCCACCCGCAGGGCATTGGCGGCGGTGCCGGCCAGCGGCGGAAATACGAGGTCTTGCAGCGCGGTCAGGGCGATGGCATAGATGGCGGTGACGAAGCGCAGCCCGCCCCAAGCCGACAGCAACAGCAAGGCCAGCTCAGCCTGCGTCGCCAATGAGCCGGTGAGGTGGAAGAAGCGGGCCACCACGGGCGTAAGCGCCGCGCCTACGGCGAAATGCGCCACCCCGACAAGCGCCAGGTATAAGAAGCCCGCGTCGAGCAACTCGCGGAAGCGGGGCGCGTCATCCACCGCCTGGCTTAAAGAGCGGCCCAGCGCTGATGAAAGGCCCAACTCGAACAATGACAGGTACCCTGCTACCTGGATCAGGATGGCGTAGACGCCCAGCGCTTCGCGTCCGGCCCAGCGGAGGACTAGCGGCATGAGCAGGATCTGCAGCGCGATCGCCGCGCCGAATTGCAGCAGCCCGACCAGCGTGCCTCTCAGGACGGTGCGCGTGCGTTGGAGCGAGTTCGCCGTCATGCTAAACGAGGCCAGCCAGGTATTCGCCCGGTTCGGGCGGCTTTGGGCGCGTACACGCCCGGGTCGCATGTCGGTGGCTCGCCGAGCAGCGACTCGCAGCGAGCCTTGACCATTTTCGTGGCGGCTTCAACGAAGCCGCGCTGGGGGATGATGACATCGGCGTAGCGTTTGGAGGGCTCCACGAACTCGAGGTGCATGGGCCGCACCGTGGCCAGGTACTGCTGGATGACCGACTGGG
>CAYUYN010000237.1:0-6525 GCA_964449185.1 uncultured Anaerolineales bacterium
GTGCGCCACCAGGCCCTCGGCCGCCAGCTCCTCAAAAATGTGCGGCTGGCCGGCCACCGGGAAGACGGCCTCCTCCGCCAACGAGACCTGCCGGGCCTGCCCCCACTCGCCCATACCCCCTCACACCCGGCCCGAAACCGTCGATTTCCCGGCGTTTTCCACACGCTGGCGGCGGGCTTCCTTGACGGTCCATCCAGCGGTGGTAAGATGGTCGATTGAAAGTGAACTGATACACAGATGTACCTGCACGGTCGCTCCCTCCGGTTACGTAAACAAGGTCGCCGCTCCAGCCCCGTCCGCGTGGCGATGCTGGCGGTCTTGATTGCGGCCGGCCTCGTCGTTCTGACGCTCAAGGATCAGGGCATGGTTCAGCCCCTGTTCCAGGCAACCCCCGCGCCTACCCGCATCCCCCAGTCATTTGCCGACGAGGCCGAGGCGCAGTTCGCGGCCGGCAACCTCATCGCTGCAGCCGAGGCCTACCAGCGGGCCGTCACCATCGACCCGCGGAACCTTGACTACTGGGTGGCCCTGGCCCGCATCCAGATCTACGCCGGCCAGTACGAGGCGGCGCTGGAGTCGGCCACCGACGCGCTGCTGGTGGACTCCAACAACGCCAAGGCCAAGGCCATCTACGCCTGGGCCCTGGACTGGAACGTGGTCTACGGCTGCCGCTGTAAGGCCATCACCGAAGCCGAGTCGGCCGCGCAGCTCGCCATCGCGCTCGACACCAACTACGCCCCGGCCCACGCCTACTTCTCCGAGATCCTGAACGACTCGGGCAAGTGGTCGCAGGGCTACACCGAGGCCGAGGCCGCCCTGCGGCTGGACCCCAACTCGCTGGACGCGCAGCGCGCCATGGGCTACGCCCAGGAGAGCGTGGGCGACTACGAAAGCGCCATTGAGTCGTACAAGAACGCGCTCAAGATCAACCCCAACCTCATCATCATCTACCTGCGCATCGGCCTCAACTACCGCGCGCTCGACCCGCCCGACTACCAGAACGCCATCTTCTACTTCAGCCGGGCCAACGCCATCGACCCCAGCAATATCGAGCCTTACCTGTACCTGAGCCGCACCCACTACCAGAACGACGAGCTGGGCACCGCTGTCCAGTACCTGGAGCAGGCGCTGGACCTGGACCCGGCCAACCCCGATATCCACGGCCGCCTGGGGCTGATCCTGTTCAAGCGCCGCAACTACGAGGGCGCCGAGCCCGAGCTGCGCCTGGCCGTGGCAGGCGGCGTGGTCGATCAGACCGGCAACCCGCTGTACGACATCCGCGGCGACTTGCTGCTGGATGTCAACGGCGACCCGCTGGAAGTCGCGCCCGGCGACGTGCTGACCGTACCCAAAATGCACCTCTCGGGCGACATTACCCTGGAATATTGGTACACCTACGGCAACCTGCTCGCCTTCCTCAACGAGTGCAACGCCCAGCAGGGAGCGCCCCAGTACCTCAACGAGGCGCTCAACTATGCCCCGGAAGACCCCACCGTGCTGGGCAGCTTTGAAGAAAGTATGGCCCTGTGCCTGAACGGCGGCGCCGACCCAGGCACAGGCGCGGCCGGCGATGGGGCGGCCGGCGCCTCGGGTGACGGCGGCACGGACGGCGCGGGCACCGGCCTCGCGGAGATTACACCCACCCCGTAGCCGGTTTTTGCTGGTTTCCCCGCTCGTTAGCACTCTCCCCCTCCGATTGCAAACAACCCTTGACACACCCACCTGGATGCGCTATTATGCAGCCAGGCAGTTAGCACTCGCAATAACCGAGTGCTAACGACTTACCTTGTACCCCGCAGTCGTTCGCGACACAACTCTCAGGAGGTCAAGCAATGGCAATTAATCTCAAACCCCTCGGCGACCGTGTGGTGGTCGACCCCATCGAGCAGGATGAAATGACTGCAAGTGGGCTCGTACTGCCCGAGACCGCCAAGGAGAAGCCGCAGCGCGGCAACATCCTGGCCACCGGCCCGGGCGCGCGCGACGAAGACGGCAAGCGCGTGGCGCTGGACGTGAACGTGGGTGATGTCGTCCTGTACGCCAAGTACGCCGGCACCGAGTTCAAGATCGACGGCAAGAAGCTGCTGATCCTCAAGGAAAGCGACTTGCTCGCGATCATTGTGGGCGGCGACGACAGCAAGAAGAAGAAGTAACCCCATCCCCCACCACCGCCTCACCGACATTCAAGGAGTGACACCCCATGGCTGCTAAACAAATCGTTTTCTCAGAAGAGGCCCGCCGGCGCCTGCAGCGCGGCGTGGACATGATCGCCAACGCGGTCGGCACCACCCTGGGCCCCAAGGGCCGCAACGTCGCCCTCGATAAGAAGTTCGGCGCCCCCACCGTCACCCACGACGGCGTGACCGTGGCCAAGGAAATTGAGCTGGAAGACCCCTACGAGAACATGGGCGCCCAGCTGCTCAAGGAAGCCGCCACCAAGACCAACGACATCGCCGGCGACGGCACCACCACCTCCACCGTCCTGGCCCACGCCATTGTCACCGAAGGCCTGAAGAACCTGGCCGCCGGCTACAACCCCATGCTGCTCAAGCGCGGCATCGAGGCGGCCACCGACGCCGTGGTCGAATCGCTGCGCAAGCAGGCCCAGAAGATCGCCACCAAGGAAGAAATTGCGTCAGTGGCCACCAACTCGGCCGCCGATGCCGAGATCGGCCAGCTCATCGCCGAGGTGATGGACAAGGTCGGCAAGGATGGCGTCATCACCGTCGAGGAGTCGAAGTCGCTGCAGTTTGAGACCGAGTACGTCGAAGGCATGCAGTTCGACCGCGGCTACCTCTCCGCCTACTTCATCACCGACACGGGCGCGATGGAAGCGGTCATCATCGAGCCCTACGTGCTGATCTACGACAAGAAGATTTCGGCCGCGGCCGACATCGTGCCCGTGCTGGAGAAGCTGGTGCAGGTCGGCAAGCGCGACCTGGTGATCATCGCCGAAGACGTGGACGGTGAGGCGCTGGCGACGCTGGTGCTCAACAAGCTGCGCGGCATGCTCAACGTGCTGGCCATCAAGGCCCCCGGCTTTGGCGACCGCCGCAAGGCCATGCTGCAGGACATTGCCGTGCTGACCGGCGGCACCGTCATCACCGAAGAGCTCGGCAAGAAGCTCGAGTCGACCACCCTGAGCGACCTGGGCCGCGCCGGCAAGGTCGTGTCCACCAAGGACGACTCCACCATCGTCGAGGGCAAGGGCAACTCCAAGGCCATCAAGGGCCGCATTGAAGAGATCAAGGTCGAGATCGATAAGTCGACCTCGGACTACGACAAGGAGAAGCTCCAGGAGCGCCTGGCCAAGCTCTCCGGTGGTGTGGCCATCATCCGCGTCGGCGCCGCCACCGAGACCGAGCTGAAGGAAAAGAAGCACCGCGTCGAAGACGCGCTCTCGGCCGCCCGCGCGGCGGTTGAGGAAGGCATCGTCCCCGGCGGCGAGATCTCGCTGATCAACGCCGCCAGCGCGCTGGACAAGATCAAGACCGAAGACGAAGAGATGCGCGTGGGCATCAACATCGTGCGCCGCGCGCTCGAGGCGCCCCTGCGCCGCCTGGCGGCCAACGCGGGTGTGGACGGCTCCGTCATCATCGACGGCGTGCGCCGCGCCGCGAAGGACCAGAAGAACAAGAACATCGGCTACAACGTGATGACGGACGAGTACGTCGACATGATCAACGCCGGCATCATCGACCCGGTCAAGGTCGTGCGCGGTGCGCTGGAGAACGCTGCCTCCATCGCCGCGATGATCCTGACCACCGACGCGCTGATCACCGACGCGCCCGAGAAGGACAACAAGGGCCCCGGCATGCCTCCGGGCGGCGGCGGCATGGGCGACTTCTAAAGCGCCCAGCCCGACCGGCGTTCGCGTAGGGGGCGTTCAATCCCGCACCTGCGGTGTGGGCAGGTGTGAACGCCCCCTACAGCGAACACCAATGTAAAAGCCTTGGTTTCAGGGCCTTTACAGCGAGACCACTCAGGGAGAGTGCAGCGGCCCCTCGAAAGAGGGGCCGTTCTTGTTTCTTCAGCCAGATGTCAGCTTGCTGACAGCCCCAGCGCCCCCCGCCCGCAACCCCACGCCGCCCGCCCGCGTAGAAGCAGGTGTAGCACGACACAATTTCACCCACTGGACGGTTTTAGGAGGCGGACAACATGACCACTCGTTATCGGAGTTTACGGCGCCCGCGGGGCAATCGGATTGTGGCGGGCGTGTGCGGCGGGCTGGCGGAGTTCTTTGGGATCAGCGCGTTCTGGTTCCGGCTCGGCTTTTTGCTGGCGCTGATCCCCGGCGGCGTGCCGGGCCTGGCGCTGTACCTGCTGCTGTGGCTGGTGATCCCGGCGGAGTAAGAAAAGATAAGGGGTAGTCAATCGGCTCGGGCATAGCCCGAGCCGATTGACTACCCCGAGGCTCTGTCGCCGAGATGCACCGCGGCCCGGCGGACGCGCCCCCCTGCCAAAAAAATATGGCCTTACTGGCGCAGCCAGACGAGCGCGGCGCCGATGACCGCCAGCACCACCAGCCCGGTGCAGCCCAGCGTAAAGATGCGCATCGTCATCTTGAACACGCTCTTGAGCACTACCCAACCCACAGCCAGCACGGCCAACACAATGCCCCACATCACCCAATCGACCCCGGCCAAATCCTGCGGCATAGCGTTCTCCTTTAGACCTCAGAAGGGCAGCTCGCTGCCCTCTGACATCTGATTGCCTGCTTCCTGCCTGGCGACCCCGTCGGCGATGACGATCCGGCCCGCCTTGAGCACCGTGCTGACCAAATTCGTGCCATAGCGGTAGCCCAGGTGGCGGTAGTCGGGCACGTCTAAGATGAGGACGTCGGCCAGCTTGCCGGGTTCCAGGCTGCCCACCAGGCCGTCCAGGTTCACGGCCTTGGCCGCGTTGATGGTGGCCGCCGCGATGGCCTGCGCGGGCGTCAGGCGCAGGTAGCGGCAGGCCAGCGCCAGCACCATCTGCATGCTCTCGCACCAGGTGGTGCCGGGGTTGAGGTCGGTGGCCAGCGCCAGCAGCCCGCCGGCGGCCAGGATCTTATCCGCCGGGGTGTACTCCTTCTGCCCCAGGCCAAAGGGCGTGCCCGGCAGGGCCACGGCCACGGTCTCGCTGGGGCCGAGCGCGACAATGTCGGCCTCGGGCGTAAACACCAGGTGGTCGGCCGAGGCCGCGCCCAATTCCACCGCCAGGGCCGTGCCGCCCAAGCCGGCAAACTCGTCGGCGTGGATCTTCAGCCCAAAGCCGAGCGCCCTGGCCCGCTCCAGGATGCGGCGCGATTGCTCCACCGTAAACGCGCCCTCTTCGCAAAAGACGTCGCAGTAGACCGGCAGGCTGCGCACCACCGAGGCCCCCGGCGAGAGGCGCCAATCGCGCACGGCCGGGAGCATCTCGTCCACCACCAGGTCCACAAAGGCCTCGGCCCGGCCGGCGTATTCGGCCGGCACGGCGTGCGCGCCGATGAAGGTAGGCACCAGAGTCCACGGCCCCTCGGCCGCGAGCTGTTCGATGGCGGCCAGCATGCGCAGCTCGCTGGCCGTGTCCAGGCCATAGCCGGTCTTGGCCTCCACCGTGGTGGTGCCGTGCGCCAACATGCGACCCAGCCGCACGCGCGTCTCGCGCACCAGTTGGCCCACGCCGGCCGCCCGCGTCTGCCGCACGGTGGACATGATGCCCCCGCCCGCGGCCATAATCTCCATATAGCTCTTGCCGGCCAGCCGCATCTCGAACTCATTGGCGCGGTCGCCGGCCCACACCACGTGCGTGTGCGGGTCCACAAAGCCCGGCATCACCACCCGGCCGGCGGCGTGCAGGGTCTGGCGCGGCTTGTAGGCCAGCCGCATCTTGACGGTGGGGCCGGCGGCCAGCACGCGGCCATCGGTGATGGCCACGGCGCCATCGCGCACCAGGCCGAGCTGGCCCAGCCGCTGGCCGCGCTGAGGGCCGCCGGCCAGGGTGAGCAATTGGGCGGCGGAGTGGATGAGCAGGTCGCAGGGAATGGGACGCATTAGGCAAGAGCAAACAGGCGCCGGGGGCCGGCGGACGAGACGACTCCCGACGCCTGTTTAGTTAGCGAGTCAGCCGGCCCGCGCACAGCGACCACGGGCCGGAGGGGCTGTGGTTAGGCGCCCCCGTTAGGGAAAGGTGCTGTTATAGAACCAGCCGAAGCTATAGTAGCCGGCCGGGCTCTGCAGCCGCAGCGCGATCTGCGGGGTGGAGGCCAGCGACGCCGGGATTGGGATGGTGGCCGTAAAGACGCCGCCCGCGCCGGAGTTGACCGTGCCGGCCGTCACGCCGCCAACGCCCAGCGAGCCAATGGGGCCCATGAGCGCGGTGAAGGCCTGATTGGGCGGGAAGTTGGCCGTGCGGATGGTGACGTTCTGGCCGGCCTGCACCGCCACCACCTCGAAGGTGGGGATGGCAAAGGTCGGCGCGGGCGTGGCCGAAGGCGCCACGGTGCCCACCGGGGTGGCGGTGGCAGTGGCGGTGCGCGTGGCCGAGGCGACCGGGGTGGCC
>CAYUYN010000238.1:0-6479 GCA_964449185.1 uncultured Anaerolineales bacterium
GGCCGGCTCGGCGGTCGGCTGCGGCGCATCCGTGGCTGCGGGCGCGTCGGTGGCGGCGGGGACGGCCGTGGCCTCCGGTGCATTGGTGGCGGCGGGCGGCTCGGTGGGCTGGGGGGCGGCGGTGGTGGCCGCCGGGCCGCAGGCGGCCATCAGCAGCGACAACAGCACCACCAGGGCCAGCAGGGGACTAATTCTCTTCATGTCTCACTCCTCCATGAATCGGTTGGCGACGTTTCGGATCGGCGTGCGATGAATCTGGCGTGGAACGGTTGTGCGATGATCACCTCCTTTGCGGCGCGCTGTGCGTGCCGCGCCGAGCGCCGGTCTCCCCGGACCTGCGCCGGCGCTTTCGCTCGGCTTAGTGGGCCTGGGCGGCCGCCGCCTGGAGCCACTTCTCCACGGGCGGCACCTCGGTCAGCTCAGACTCGCTGTTGACTTCCAGAAAGGTCGGCCGGCCGCTGGCCAGCGCGCTGGTGAGCGCCGGCTCCAGGTCGTCGGCTTTTTCCACCCGCCGGCCGTCCAGGCCAAAGGCGCGGGCAATGCCGGCGTAGTCGGTGTTGGCCGAAAAATCCACCGACAGGTAGCGCTGCTGCCGGTAGAGGTGCTGCAGGTTCTTGATCCAGCCGTACATGGCGTTGTTGAACAGGATCAGCACCACCGGCAGGTTAAGGCGCGCGATGGTTTCCAGCTCGCCGCAGCTCATGCCAAAGCTGCCGTCGCCCACCAGGCCAACGACCGGGGCCTCGGGCCGGGCCAGCTTGGCCCCCACCACGCCGGGCAGGGCATAGCCCAGGCCGCCGTAGCCGCGCGGGATGATGATGTGCCGCCCGGCCGGGCTGGGGTAAAACGCGGAGGTAAAGGGCGTGCCGGTGCCGGCGTCGGCCACGATGACGCTGTGGCGCGGCAGGCAGTTCTGGAGCGCGCGCATCACCCGCTGCGGCTTGAGCGGGGTGGTGGCGGCGGTACACTTGGTCTCTTCGCGGGCAAACCAGGCCGTGCGCAGGCCGCTAAAGTCGGCCCAGGGCTCGCGCTCGGCGGCGCCGGGGTGCGCGTCCCGCGTCAGGCGCCGCTGGAGCTCGGCCAACAAGGCGCGCAGGGTGGTGCGCGCATCGCCGCTCAGGCCGGCCGCCACGGGGTAGGTGTTGCCAATCTCCACCGGGTCGGCGTCGAGCTGGATGATCTTGGGCCCGCTGCCGTTGCTGCTGGGCAGGGTCCAGTTGAGCGTGGTGACCGAGTCGGTCTTGCAGCCGACGAACACCACCAGGTCAGCCGCCAGGACGATCTCGTTGGCGTAGGACCGGGCGCCGTTGCCGCCCACGACGCCCAGGCTGAGGGCGTGGGTCTCGGCGATGCTGCCTTGACCATTGATGGAAGTGCCCACGGGGATACACAACAGTTCCGCAAGCGCGGTGATCTCGTGCCAGGCGCCGGAGATGGTGGCGCCGCCGCCTGCCACGAGCACGGGCCGGCGCGCCTGGAGCAGCAGGGCCGCGGCCTGGGCCACGGCCTCGGGGTCGGCGGCCGAGCGATAGGCGGGGTAGGTCCGGCAGGCTTCTTCGGCGTGGAAGCGGGCGTGCTCGCCCACCGGCTCTTCCAGCACGTCTTCGGGCAGTGTGATCTGCACCGGGCCGGGCCGGCCGGTGGTGGCCAGGCGGAAGGCTTTGCGCATCACCTCCGGCACGCGGTCGCCGCGCGTGAGCACGGTATGCCACTTGGTGACCGCCTGAAACAGGGCGCCCTGGTCCAGTTCGGTGAGCACGTTGCGGCCCTCGGCCTCCAGGGGCGTATCGGACGTGAAGGCGATCAGGGGGATGGAGGAGGCATTGGCCTCGGCCAGCCCGGGGATCAGGTAGGTGGCGCCGCCGCCGCTGGGGCCTTCGCACACGCCGGGCTTGCCGCTCAGGCGGGCATACACATCGGCCATGTAGGAGGCGCCGCGCTCGTCGCGCGTCATGACATGGGTGATGGTCTCGCGCGAGGCGTACAGGGCATCGTAGAAGGGGATGGAGGTGTCGCCCGGCACGCCAAATACGTAGCGCACCTGGTACGCCTTGAGCATTTCAATAATAGCCTGCGCGGCATTCAGGGTCACTGTACCAATTCCTGGTGGGGTAGGGGGAGGGACAGGGTTTCGCGCTCGGACATCTCGGCGAAGTCGCCCACCACGCTCTGCAGGTGGCTGCGCATGGCCTGCTCGGCGGCCTCGGGGATGCCGGTGCGCAAGGCCTGGAGGATGAGGCGGTGCTCCTGGCTGGACTTCTCCAGCCGGCCCCGACGCAGGTCCGACAGGCGCCGCAAGCGGCGCAATTGCTCTTCGAGTTTGGCGAGGATGGGTTTGAGGCGCAGGTTTTCGGCCTGCTGGAGGATAAGCCCGTGGAACTGTGCGCCCAACTGCGAGGCGGCTTCGCGGTCGCCTCGGGTGCGGGCCACGTCGGCGGCCTCCAGCAGCCGCTCGGCTTTGGAAAATTCCGCCGGCCCAAAGCCGCCGGTGGCCAGGCGGGCGGCCAGCCCTTCGAGCACGGCGCGCAGCTCGAAGATTTCGGTGGCGTCGCGCAGGGAGACTTCGGAGACGTAGGTGCCTTTGTAGGGGATCTTGGTGACTAAACCGTCCCTCTCCAGGGTAAAGAGGGCGTCGCGCACCGGGGTCTTGCTGGTGCCGAGCTGGCGCGCCAACTCATCCTCTACCAACGGGCTGCCTGGCTCCAGCTTCAGGCCCAGGATCGCTTCCTTGATCGTGGTGTAGACACGCTCAGTCAGCGTCATCCCCGTCCGGACGGGATTGAGCTGGAATTGATCGGTCATAGGCACCTGTTTTGTTTGATCGTATACGAGATATGATATAAAAAACACGATATATGATATTATCGTTGGAGTCAACGAGCAATCCTGGCCAGGAGACTCACCATGCGCCACATCAAATACCGTCCCAGAACGCTGGTTCTCCTGCGCCAGCTCGACAGCCAGGGCAAAGTTGCCACCATTTGGGGCGGGCAGGTGCTCACCACCCAGCCCAAGGCGCTGACCCTGCTGGCGATCGAGATGGTCTACCAGGGCAACGCCTGGCACGCGGTCGGCGATTTCCGCCAGATCAAGGCGCCGCCGCACCGGGTGCTCTACGAGTGGGATTTCCCCCGCCTGCTCGTTAAAAATGAAGCCAACTCCACCGACCTCGAGGCCCGCCCGGTGATTGAGACCGCCCTGGAGCACTACCGCCAGCGCCTGGCCCAGGCCAGTGAGGGCGACGCCGGGTAGGGGCGTTCAATTTGAACGCCCCTACCGCCCAACCCCACTCTCCGAGGCTATCGAAGGAAACGACCATGGATTTCAGCCTGAGCGAAGAGCACTTGATGGTCCAGAAGATGGTGCGCGACTACTGCGAGAAGGAAGTGGCGCCCATCATTAAAGAAGCCGACCGCAGCCAGACCATGCACCCCAGCCTCCTGCCGCGGCTGGGCGAGCTGGGCCTCCTGGGCATCTGCCTCCCGGAGCGCTACGGTGGCCAGGGCTTCGACTACCTGTCGCTGGGCATCGTCTGCGAAGAGCTGGAAGCCATGGATACCAGCCTGCGCGTGATTATGTCGGTGCACATGGGGCTGAACAGCCTGGCGCTGCTCCAATGGGGGACGGAAGAGCAAAAGCAGCGCTTCCTGGTGCCCCAGGCCCGCGGCGTGAAGTACGGCATGTTTGGCCTGACCGAGCCGGGCGTGGGCAGCGACGTGGCCGGCATGGCCTCCACCGCCCGCCGCGACGGCGATGACTACATTGTGAACGGCGAGAAGATGTGGATTTCGCTGGCCACCAAGGCCCACCACATCCTGTGGGTGGCGCGCACGAACTCAGAGGCCAAGGACCCGCACGACCAGCTCTCGGCCTTTATTATTGAAACGGACAGCCCCGGCCTGACGCGCGGCGACATCCACGGCAAGTTGGGCGTGCGCGCCGGCTCGACCGGCTGGGTGAACTGCGCCGACGTGCGCGTGCCGGCCGCCAACCGCCTGGGCGAAGAGGGCGAGGGCTTCAAGATCGCCATGTCGTGCCTGGACAACGGCCGCTACACGGTTGGCGCGGGGGCGGTGGGCCTGATCCGCGCCTCGCTGGAGGCCAGCGTGCGCTACGCCAACTCGCGCAAGGCCTTTGGCCGCGAGATCGGCAAGCACCAGTTGGTGCAGCAGAAGATCGCCCACATGGTGCGCGACTACGAGATCGGCCGGCTGCTGTACTACCGCGCCGGCCAGCTCAAGAACCAGGGCGTGCGCAACACCCAGGAGACCTCGCTGCTCAAGTGGTTTGCCACGGATGCCTCGTTTGAGGCCGCCCATCAGGCCATCCAGGTGCACGGCGCCTACGGCTACAGCGACGAGTACGACGTCGAGCGCTACCTGCGCAACGCCCGCGGCGCAATCATCTACGAAGGCACCAGCGAGATCCACCAGCTCATGCAGGCCGGCTATGCGTTGGGCTACCGCACCAACGGGCCGCTGCGCTGCGAGCTGCCGGCGTATGATGAGGCGTTCTGGCGGGGCGCAGCTTAACCGCTAAAAATAGGAGGTCGGAGGTCGAAAGTCAGATTTCCGACCTCCGACCTCCGACTTCTCTTTTCTGCCCACTGCCGACCGCAGACTTCCGACCTCCGACCTCCGACTTCTCTCTTCTGCCTACTGTCCGATCAGCGGATCAAGCCTCTGCTGATAAAACACAAACGTGCCCACGCTGTCCTGCGGCACCTGCACGCCGTTGATGAAGACCGTGGGCGTGCCGCTGACCCCCAGTTGCGTCGCCAGGGCTTCGTCGGCGCTCACCAGGCCGTTGGTGGTGCCGGGGCCAAAGCAGGCGTTGAACGCCGTCATGTCCAACTGTAGCGCCTCGGCCATGGCCACCAGGCGCTTATTGGCGAACGCGCCGCTGGCCTCACCGCGCTGGTTGGCGAACAGAATGTCGTGGTAGTTCCAAAACTCGCCCTGCTGCGCGGCGCACTCGCTGGCGATGCCTCCCTGGCGTGACTCGCTGCCGCCCCTGATTTGGTCGATGACCAGATAGTGCAGATATTCCAGCCGCACCTGGCCGGTGGGGAGGTAGGTCTCGATGATTTGTTTTTCGACCCCGTTCGCGAAGGTGAGGCAATTCGGGCACTGGAAATCCGAGAACACCTGGATCACCACCGGCGCCGTCGCCGGTCCCAGCGCGCTGCCGTCTTCCAGCGGATATTCCTGCTTGGTGATCGGAGTAATCTCCCCCACCGGCTGCAGGCTCGGCCAGATGAGATAGCCGGCCACCACCACCGCCAGCAGCGCCACCACGCCGACCACCGCCAACTGCCGCCTGCGACCCTGTGCCTGCCGCCGCTTGCGCATCTCGGTTCGTTTGCTCATAAGCTCCTCGTGGAATGGGCGCCCCGCGCGCCGCGTGTCTCATTATAACGGGTGGAATAATAGGGTCTAAGGTGACGTTCGTGGCGTGATGAAGTTCCCGCATTCACCCGCCGTCTGTCACTGGCGCCAGTGGAGGCATTGTAGCGGGAGGGAGGAGGATTGTACAGGCGAAGGGGATGGCGCGGCAGGTTGTTCGCGCGCACCACTCCAAACCAGGTTACCCGCCCTCGGCTGTCTCCGCCTGGCCGAGCGCCGCCAGCACGTCCTCAAGCGCCGGCGTGGCCCCGGCCGCTCTAAACCGATCAAGCCGGCGATAAAGCTGCGCGGCGGCCTGGTGAAACTCGCCGGGCAGCCCCACCTCCCGGAACGTGGCCGCGATTTCGTCCATCTCCCCCGCAAACCGCCACGCCTTCAGGGCCGAGCGCTGCACGCGTTGGCCCGCCGCTTGCGCAAAGGCTGGATCAGCCTCTGACCATTGTCGATCCAGCTCCGCGCGCACACCCAGTTGCTCGGCGGCCGCCAGGATCGCGCCCAGGAGCGCGGTGGTGCCCTTGGTGTAGGCGGCATAGCACATCTTCAGCGCGGACGCTTTGCCAGGCTCGCCACCAATGGTGCGGGTCTCCAGGGGACCGGCCGCAAAGCAGGCCGCCACTTCGCCGGCGCGCGCGCCAGACAGGTACAGGGTGGTCGTGCCCGCTGTCCAGGCCGGGCCCCCGATAATGCTCCCATCCACAAACGCCGCCCCCGCGGCCGCAAGCGCCTGGCTCATCGCCACCGCCCGCCGCGGCGCAATCGCATTGGCATCCAGGTACAGCCCGGCAAAGCCGCCGGCCAGCACCGCCCGCGCCACCGCCTCGGCGGCGTGCGGTGGGCACACGCTGATGATCACCGAGCAGGTCGAGCACAGGTTCGCCAGTGTGCCCACGTCCTCCAGCGCGAACTTGGCCGCGCGCTCCCGCGTCTGCGCGCTGCGTCCCTCAGAAGCCCAATACACCGCCTGGCCGCTCCTTTGCGCCGCCGCGGCAATGGAGATGCCCATCTCGCCTGGGTGGACGATGCCTATGCGGTGGAGGGTCATGGTGGTTGCTTTCTGCATGGTCGTCGCGAAGG
>CAYUYN010000239.1:0-6470 GCA_964449185.1 uncultured Anaerolineales bacterium
ACCCCCCTGTGGGTGCCCCCTGTGGGCGCGGGCCTAAGCCGGCTCAAGCGCCAGCTCGGCCGCCTCGGGAAAGCGCAGCACTTCGATGAAGGCGTCGTTGAAGTCGGCGCGGCCCGAAAGCTCGTGGTACTCCACCAGGTCGGGGATAGAACGCGCCACCTCCCGCTCGCGAAAGGACAGCAGCGCAATGCGCGCGCCCTCGCCGGCCGAGTTGCCCACGGCCTTGATGCGCTCGACCGGCACCGGCGGCACCAGGCCGATGATGCGCGCGCTCTGCGGGTTGATGTACGAGCCAAACGATCCGGCCAGGTAAATTTCTTCCAGGTCGGCCGCGGTGACGCCCAGCTCGCGCATGAGCACCGCAATGCCGCCGGCAATGGCGCCCTTGGCAAACTGCAGCTCGCGAATGTCGCGCTGGGTCAGCCGGATGGCGCGCCCGCTGCCGGTCTGCTCCGGTTCGGCGAGCACAAACGCCTTCACGCCGTCCGCGCCCCGTACCACGCGCCGCGCCAGTCCGGGGCCAACCGCCTGGGTGGCCGCCTCGGGCGTCAGCATCTGGCCCGAGCCGTCGACCAGCCCCGCCAGCCGCAGCTGCGCCACAATGTCCACCAGGCCGGAGCCGCACAGGCCGATGGGCGCCACCTGGCCGATGACCTGGAGGTGAACTTCGTCGTCGGCGAAGGTCACGGCCTCGATGGCCCCCGCCGCGGCGCGCATGCCGTCGGCGATGCGTGCGCCCTCAAAGGCCGGGCCGGCCGGCGCCGCCGTGGCCACCGTGCGCCGCTCTGATCCCAGGATAATTTCGCCGTTGGTGCCGACGTCCACCAGCAGGCGTACGCCCGCTTTCTGGTGCAGGCCGGTGGCCAACAGCCCGGCCACCAAGTCGGCGCCCACGTAGGCGCCAATGTGCGGCAGGATCACCACCGGCGCCGCGGGATGCACCCCCAGGCCCAACTCGGCCGCGCTCACCTGGAACAGGTCGTCGGAGGCCGGGATAAAGGGCTCGACCCCGATGGCCACGGGCGTGATGCCCAGCAGCAGGTGAGTCATGGTGGCGTTGCCGGCCACCACGATCTCATACACTTCCTCCGGCGCGACGCCGCCCTCGGCCAGCAGCCCGGCCAGCAGCTCGTTTAACGAGCCTCTGATGCGGGTGGCCAGCTCGTCCAACCCGGTCTCGGACAGCATCACGTGGCTGATGCGGGCGATGACGTCGGCGCCAAAGCTGGCCTGGCTGTTGAGCATGGAGCGCACGGCCAGCGGGGCGCCGGCGCTGAGGTTGATGAGCATGCCCACCACGGTGGTGGTGCCGACATCGAACGCCACGCCAAAGCTGCGCGCGCTGGTGTCGCCCGGCTCCAGCGCGATGAGCTGCTGCCCGACGATGACGGCCGTCACCGACCAGTCGGCGGCGCGCAGGACACGCGGCATTTGGCGGCGCAGGTTGAGGCCGGCCGTCACCTCAAAGCCCGCCTCGTCCAGGGCCGCGCGCACGCGCTCGAAATCGCTGCGTTGGTCCTCGAGCGAGGGGGGCGTGAGCGTCAGGGGCACCTTGTGGACGTTGGGGTTAAGCACGACGTGCCGGCCAAAGCCCATCAGGGCCGCCTTGGGGTTGCCCATCAGGCGCGGCACCTCGCAGACCGTGTCGGTCTCCACCACGGCGCGGCACGAGAGCCGCCAGCCGTGGCCCAGCTCCTCCGACGAAAAGACCTTGCGGTCGGCGGCGGTCACGGCCGCCTCGCCGCTGGAGACGCGCACCCGGCACTTGCCGCAGGTGCCCATGCCGCCGCAGGTGCTGTCGATGGCCAGCCCAATCCAGTTGGCGGCGTTGAAGATCGACGTGCCCGGCGGCACGCGCGTGACCTTGTCGTGCGGCTGGAAGGTGACGGAAACTTTGGCTTGGTTTTCGGAAGCAGGGGCCATGACAGAACGATTCTAAGCGGTCGGCCTGGTGGAGGCGCCGCTCTCGACCTCATCCCAGGTCTGCATCAGGCCTTCCACCGCGGCCACGGCGGCCTCGGTCTCGGCCGAAATCGGCGCGGCGCCGCTGATATCATAACCCATGCTTGTCATCAGCGCCTTGGCCAGGTGCACCGTGGCGCTGGCGGTGGCGGCGTAGCCATCGGCCCCCATCTTGTCGGCGTATTCCTGGGTCACGGGCGCGCCGCCCACCATCACCTTCACCTGGCCGCGCAGCCCGGCCTTTTCCAGCGCCTCCATATTGGCCTTGAACATGGGCATGGTAGTGGTCAGGAAGGCCGAGAAGCCCACCAACTGCGGCTGATGCTCACGCACCGCGTTGAGGATCTTGTCGATCGAGGTGTTGACGCCCAGGTCGATGACGTTGAAGCCCGCGCCCTCCAGCATCATGATCACCAGGTTCTTGCCGATGTCGTGCATGTCGCCCTTGACCGTGGCGATGACGACCTGCCCGATGGGCTTGACGCCGGTCTGGGCCAGCAGCGGCCGCAGCAGCTTCAGCGCTTCACCCATGGCCTTGGCCGCGATGATCATCTCCGGCACAAAGTAATCCCCGACTTCAAAGCGGCGGCCGACCTCTTCCAGCGCGGGGATCAGCGGGCCAAACAGAATGTCCAGGGGCGCCAGGCCCATGGCCAGGGCTTCTTCGGTCAGGGCCTTCACCTGCGGCCCCTTGCCATACAGGGTGCCGTCGTACAGCCCCTGGCGAACTTCGTCTTCACGACTCATCTTGGGTCTCCTGAAGTGCTGTAATCTGCCGTCATTGTCCAATCTTATCATGAATTTGTCAACTTACTGATCATAACCTGTCACTCGTGACAATAAGGTGCCGCAACATTGACAGTATTTAGGCGCAAGGTTATAGTGGACTGCATGTACAAGGCCGAGCGCAAAAAGGACATCATTGCGCTGCTCCAGCAGCAGGGGTTTAGCTCAACCCAGGCTTTGGCGCGCGAGCTGGCCGTCAGCGTGACGACCATCTACCGCTACCTGAGTGAATTGGAAGAAGACGGGCTGATCCGCAAGGAGTACGGGGGGGTTACGCTCCAGCCGGCGGCCACGGACGGCATCGACTTCGACTACCGCTGGCGGCGGCAGGAACACCAATTGGAAAAGCAGGCCATTGCCCAGCGCGCGGCCGCGCTGGTGGAGTCGGGCGACACGCTCACGGTCGACTCTTCGACCACGAGCGTGGCCTTTGCCCAGGCCCTGGCGCGCGCGGCCGTGCAGGACGTCACCATCATCACCAACTCGGCCCGCATCGTGCTGGCGCTCCAGCACAAGCCCGAGTATCGGGTGATCTGCACCGGGGGCACTTACATTGCCCGCCATGACACCCTGGTCGGCTCGCCGGCCGAGGAGTTCCTGGCCAGCGTGACCGCCAACAAATGCTTCCTCTCGGCCTATGGCATTACGCCCCAGGCTTGCACCGACTCCGACCCGTCGGACGTGCGCGTCAAGCGCCTGATGCTGGCGCGCAGCCGCACCAAGATCTTCCTGGCCGACCACAGCAAGTTTAACCGCACCACGACGTTCACCGTCGTCACCCCGCCCGAGCTGGACCTCATCGTGACCGACTCGCTCACCCCGCCCGAAACCCTGGCGCCGCTGCGAGCTTTGGGCCCCAGCGTGCTGGTGGCTGAGGTGGCGGCCTCCGGCGTGGCCGCCTCAGAGTAGGGGCGCCCCCCTGCCTGCCCTAGTAGCGAAGCGGATGGGGTGGGCGCCCTCCCTGTGGATGCCGTCCGGCGCGTGCTCGAAGCCAACTAGCATTCCATCTTCACGCCCACCCGCTGCGCCTCGCTCCAAAAGTGGGCGCGCGCCGCGGGGATCAGCGCATCGGGCAGGTGCTCGATCAGGCAGTAGACCTCGGGGCAGGCGGCTTCCATCCGGCGCAGCAGCAATTCAAAATTCAGCGTCCCCTCGCCTAGGGGCACCTCTTCAATGTGCAGCACATGCTTGTCTTCGAGCGCCACATCCTTGATGTGCGCGACGGCAATATCCTGGCCCAGCACGGCAAACAGCGCCTCGATCATCCGGCTGGGGTCGTGCACATCGGCCACGCTCCCGACAAAGTTCACCACGTCCAGATTGAACTTCAACGCCGGCGATCCCACCGCGTCCAGGAGCTCGCGCACACGCCGCGGGCTGTCCAGCGGGCAGACCACGTGGCCTTCGACCGCCAGGGTCATGCCTTCGGCCTGGGCCGTCGCGGCGGCCTGGCGCAGGCTGTCCACCAGCCGGTCAAACGTTCGCGGAAGGTGGTTATCCGGGTGCGGGTACCAGTGGCTGTGCGGGTTAATGGAGCCTGGCCGCACGAAGACGGTCTCGGCGTTCAGGTAGCGGCCGATGTGGACCATCTGGCGCAAGCCCTTGAGGCCCTCGGCGCGCACGGCCTCATCCGGGTGGACCAGGCATTCATACCAGCCATTGGCCTGGGCCGGCTGCAGGTCGGCGGCGGCCAGCGCCTGCTTCAGCCGCCGCAGGTCGTCGGGGTCGGCCTCCAACGGGCGCGGAAAGAGGAGGGTGGCGCCGCGGAACCCGGCGTCGCGCACCGTTTGGGCCGCGGCCGCGTCAATCTGGCGCCAATCCGGCAGTAGACCCACCACGCCCAGTTTCATCGGGTCGACACCACGCCGCGCACATAGTCGGCCTCGTCGCTGGCCAGCCAGGCCAACACCCGGGCCACGCCCTGCGCGCTGCCCAACCCCGACGCCTGCACCGCCTGCTCGAAGTCGGCCGTCTTGCCCTGGCGCTCCAGGTCGGCGGCGATGACCGAGCGCTTCATGTCGGTGTCGATGCCGCCCGGTGACACCAGGTTGACGCGGATGTTGGCCGCGGCCAGGCCGGCGGACAGCGTGTTCCCCAGGTTGTTAATCGCGGCCTTGCTGGCGCCATAAGCGAAGGATGAGCTGACCCCCTGCGCCGCGCCCGACGTGACCAGCACGATCACGCCGCCGCCCGCGGTCTGCATCAGGGGCACGGCATGCTTGGCGCACAGGAAGCTGCCGAGGGCATTGACCTCCAAGACCTGGCGCCAGGTCTCCACCGAGAAGTCTTGCAGGGGCACGTAGGCGCCCTTCAAGATGCCGGCCGCGTGCAGCAGCACGTTCAGCCGTCCGCGGCGCTCCCTGATGCGGGCATACATGGCCCGCACGGAGGGCTCGTCGGCCACGTCCACCGGCACAAACCAGCCGCCGCACGCCGCCGCCACGCGCGCGCCGCCTTGCTCATCGCGGTCGGCCACGATCACGCTGGCGCCCCGCGCGGCGCACTCCATGGCGGTGGCTGCGCCGATGCCATTCGCGCCGCCGGTGATCAGGATGATTTTGTCTTTGAGGGTCATGCGGCCAGAGTGTAAGAGAGGGTGTAAGGAATTGTCAAGCGCGACCAGCGAGCCAACCCATTGCAAAACGGGGCCATTATTGCGCAACGAGCCGCTGGCTGCGCAAGTTTGTTTCGGCATGAACGAAAGCCAAAGAAAGCGATTGACTTAGCGAGGCTTGCGCAGTACGATAACGAGCTAGTATTCGTGGCCACCTGGGCCTTCGCAATCCCAAGCACAAACTCCCGACAGCTTGAGCCATTATCGTCGGCTTTCCGACCAGGAAGGCGCTCGTGGGCGAATCGCGCCTACCGTAAGGCGACGAGACCATTGAGCGTAACCAACCCGACTTACCCGCTACCCCGGAGCAGGAGCCGCGTGCGCCGATGAGAGACGCTGACGAAAGTCATAGCTTGCTGGCGGCCGAGCGCCGCGCCCGCATCGGAAGCCTGGCGGCCCGCCAGGGGGTGGTGCGCACCGACGAGCTTTCCCAAATCTTCGGGGTTTCCCCGGTAACCATTCGCAGCGATCTCGACCAATTGGCCAAGGAAGGCGTGCTCATCCGCGATCGCGGCGGCGCCGTGGTGAACACCAACACGGCCCTGACCACCGCCTTCAACCAACGGGCCGAGCAGCACCTGGAAGAGAAGCAGCGCATCGGCAAGGCGGCCGCGCGGCTGGTCAACCCCGGCGACACGGTCATCCTCGACGCCGGCACCACCCTCATGGAGCTGGCCAAGGTGTTGGTGGATGTCACGCCGCTCACCGTGGTCACCAATGCCCTCAACGTGGCCATGCAGATGGGCTCCGTGCGCGACGTGAACGTCATTCTCGTCGGCGGCTCCCTCAACCGCGACACGATCAGCATCATCGGTCCCATGGCCACCCAGCACCTGCACGACCTCATCGTCCAAAAAGCCTTCATCGGCATCCACGCCCTGGACGAAGACGGCCTGGCCGACATGTCCTTCGAAGTGGCCCAGGTCAAGCGCGCCATGATCCAGGCGGCGCGCCAGGTGATCCTGCTGGCCGACTCGAGCAAATGGCAGAATGTAGCCTTCGCCAAGGTGGGGCGCCTGTCGGCCGTCAGCATCATTGTGTCGGACACCAACCTGCCCGAAGAAGCCCGCGCGGCCATCCAGCGGGCGGGCATTGAGCTCATCCTGGC
>CAYUYN010000240.1:0-1739 GCA_964449185.1 uncultured Anaerolineales bacterium
GCCAGGAGAGCGTTGTAGTCGGGCACGAAGACCGGGCCGCGCTGCTGAAAGAGCGCATAGAGGCCGATGCCAAAGAGCAGGCCAAAGGCGTAGGGGAAGTTGTAGAACGAGAGGTCGGTGCGGTAGTAGTGGGGCTTCCAGGTCCACATGTAGGGGTGCAGCACGTCTTGGTCGAGGCCGTCGCCGTAGGTCTCGCGCTGGCAGCGCAGCATCAGCTCACTCAACTCGGCGGCGCTGAGCTCGGCCTGGGCGCGGCGCGCGAAGACCTCGCGCTCGAAGAGGAAGCGCGAGTAGATGTCGACGATGACGCCGGTGGAACCGATCAGGTCGGTCTCGAGGATGGCTAACTCTTCCTCGGGGCTGCCGGCCGTGGCCAGGGCGGCGTTGGTGACGATGGTCTCGCACAGGGTCGAGGCCGTCTCGGCCAGGGTCATGGGAGTCAGGCGCTGCAGGGGCTGCTTGGAAGCCAGGCAGTGGTTGTGATAGGCATGGCCCAGCTCGTGGGCGATGGTGAAGACCTGGTCCAGCGAGCCGTCGAAGTTGACCAGGATGCGCGACTCCCCAATGAGCGGCAGGTACGTGCAGAAGGCCCCGCCGCGCTTGCCGGCGCGGGGCTCGGCGTCGATCCAGCGCTCGCGGAACGCGCGGCGCGCCAGGCCGGCCAGGTCATCCGAGAAGGTGGCGAACTGTTCCACCACCAGGCTTTCGGCCTCGGCAAACGAATAGCGGCGCAACGCCTCGGCGGGCACCACCGGGGCATACAAATCCCACCACGGCAGGGCCGTATGGCCCAGGCGCTCGGCCTTGCGGCGCAGGTAACGGCGGAAGCTGGGGAAGGAGGCCTGCATGGCGCCCAGCAGGGTGTCGAGGGTGGCGCGGTCGAGGCGGGCATCGTCGAGCGCGCTGTGCAAGGCGTCGGTGCGGCCACGCCGCCGGTCGAGGGTGACCTTGGCGCCTTTAACACCGTTGAGCGCGGCGGCCAGCGGCTCGCGCACGGTCTCCCAGGCAGCCAGCTCCACTTCGTAGGAGCGGCGGCGCACGTCGGGGTCGGGGTCGTAGCGCAGGTTTTGCAGGGCGGTGATGGGCAGAACTTCCACCTGGCCGCCGCGGCCGAAGGGAGCCGTGACCTGGGAGGCGATGGTCCCCTGGAGCTTGCTCCAGGCGCTCTCGCCGCTGAGGGCCAGCTCGGCGGCCAGGGTCTCCTCGGCTTCGCTCATCAGGTAGCGACTCTGCTCCACGGTCTCGCGCAGGAAGAAGGCGTGCTCACCGGCCGGGCCGGGCTCGGCTAAGACGGCGGGCAAGGCGGCGGCGTGCTGGCCCAGCCAACCCTCGAAGCGGGTGGCCTGCCGGCGCAAGCGCACGCTCGACTGCTCCAGCCGCGACTGCCAGCGGCGGGCGGTAGTGTTGTACGAGTCGGTGGTGACGAAGGCGCGCACGTAGGTCTGCACGCTGATGCTCAGGACCAGGGCGGCGTTCATGCGCTCAAGAAAGCCGCCGATGACGGGGGCGAACGCCGGGCCGCCCCCCGGCACGCCGCCCGGCGGCGCGGCCGTGCGGGCGATGTGATGCTGGTCGAGGTAGGCGTCGAGCGCGTCGAGCTTTTGGGCGAGGTCGTCAACCGCGGCCTGAAAGGCGTCGGACTCTAAGCTGGGGAAGAGGTTGGACAGATCCCAGTGCGGCAGCGTCATGCGTGCTCCCTTGAAAAGGTAAGCAGAGGTCAGAGGTCGGAGAACGCAGAT
>CAYUYN010000240.1:1839-6459 GCA_964449185.1 uncultured Anaerolineales bacterium
GGCGCCGGTCAGGTCCGCCGCCAGCAGGTGGGCCTGGACCAACTCGGCCCGATTAAGCCGGGCGCCTGGTTCGATGCAGTAGCCGTTGACAAACATCCTTGTTTCCTGAAACGGTCAAGCGGGCAGACTATAGTGTAGGGTGTCTGGGGACGGGTGAGTATAGGCCGGGGGTCAGGGGGGAGGGAGTACTATGAGGGAGGCAAGCGGTTGGTCAACGGATCGCTGCGCAGCCCGCCGTCTCTACGACCTGCCGCTTGGGTCTGGCGTGCCGCTACCGCTCCTGTCCGCTGACCGGGTCGATGCCGGTTTCGAGGCTGCCTACGGCGAGGCGGGCGATGAGGGCTTCGATGTCCTGGCGGTCGAGGTTGCTGAGGACTTCCTCGCTGACGCGGTAGGGGGCGACGACGAGGGCGCCGCTGGCGGCAGTGAGAGGCTGCCTGCCGGTGAGGGGCGTGCCCGCCTGGAAGGCCTGGAGCGCGCTGAAGACGGCGGCGCCGGGGTCGAAGTAGACGCTGGTGACCCACTGCTCGGCGCCGGGGGCGCCCGGGGCAAAGGCGCCGGTCGCGTCGGCGGGGTCTACGCCGATGATCCAGGCCCCCTGCGCGGCGGCGGCCTGGAGGCCCTGCACGCCGGCCGCGCCGGCGGCGGCAAAGACCACGTCGGAGCTGAGCGAGGCGTTCAGGCGCGCGCGCTCGGCCACGGCCACGCCGTCGGTCTGGTCGAGCGAGTCAATGAAGTCGACGCGGCAGCGCGAGCAGGTGAAGCGAATACCGTGCAGGAAGCCATTGCGATACTTGAGGCCGGCCGGGGTGGCGGGGTAGCCGATGGCGGTGACAATGCGGCCTTCGGTGAGCAGGCCGCCAATGGCGCCGGCCACAAAGCCCAACTGGTCCTCGCGCGCCGCCTGGCCGCCGAGGCTGAGCGCGTTGGGCAGGTCGGCCCCGCTGCCCGCCTGGTTGACGCCGATAAAGTACGTGTTGGGGAAGGCCTCGGCCGCGGCGCGGGTGGCGGCCTCGAGCGCGGCGCCGTCGGCGACGATCACCAGGGCGCCCGCCTGGGCCAGGGTCGTCAGGGCGTCAGCACCTTGCCCTGGCTGCACCGGCCAGCCGAACTCCGTGCCGGCGCGCTCGACGGCGGCCTGCACGCCGGGCGTGGGCTCGCCCGCGTCGGCGGTGACATAGCCCACGCCCTGGGCGGTCTCGGCCTCGGTGGGCGTGGGCTCCAGGGCAGCAGCCGTGGGGCTGGCCGCGGGCACACTCCCCGCCGTGGGCGTCACGGGCAGGCTGGTGGCGTCGACCACGAAAGGCGTCACCGTGGGCGGCGCGGCCGTGGGGGAGGGAGAGGCGCAGGCGGCCAGGGTGAGGAGGAGGAGGAGGACGAGGCGCATGGGAAGAGGTGTGGGACGCTTCGCGTGGGAGTAAGGGGGTGTGGGAGATGGTCCCCCACACCCCCACACTCCCATACTATTCTTCAGCTTCCCCCTCTTCCGGCTTGGGGTCGGCCGGTGGGGGTTGGTTGCCGTAGTTGATGACTTCGCGTGGCTTGGCGCCGGATTCGGCCGGGCCGATGATGCCCTTTTCTTCGAGGACATCGATGAGGCGGGCGGAGCGGGTATAGCCGATGCGCAGGCGGCGCTGGAGCAGCGAGATGGAAGCCTTCTTCATCGCGCGCACGGCCGTGATGGCTTCTTGCAGCAGCTCGTCATCGTCCTCGCCGGCCGCTTCCGCCGCGGCAAAGGGGCCGCTGTCCCACAACGGGGTCTGGGCTTGGAGGGGCGGGGCCGAGGGCTTTGTTGAGTTGGCGGCCGCGCCGGGGTCGGCGGGGGTCGGGGCCGCCTCGTCGGTCACGGGCACCTCGGGCATGACCTCGCCGCGCAGGTCCTTCCAATAGCGGACGATGTTGTGGATCTCGCTGTCAGACACGTATGCGCCCTGCATGCGCAGGGGCGCGGCCGCATCGGGTGACATGAAGAGCATGTCGCCGCGGCCCAGCAGGCGCTCGGCGCCGGGCTGGTCGAGGATGACGCGCGAGTCCACGCCCGAGGCCACGGCAAAGGCGATGCGGGCGGGGAAGTTGGCCTTGATGAGGCCGGTGACCACGTCTACCGACGGGCGCTGGGTGGCGATGATCAGGTGGATGCCGGTGGCGCGGGCGAGCTGGGCCAGGCGCGTGACGGTGCGCTCGGTTTCGTCGGGGGCCAGCATCATCAGGTCGGCCAGCTCGTCGATGATGATGACGAGGTAGGGCAGCTTCTTTTCGCCGGCGCCGGCCTGGCGGCGGTTGAAGTCTTCGATGTTGCGCACGCCGCCCTTGGAGAACTTGCGATAGCGCTCGTCCATCTCGCGCGTGACCCATTGGAGCGCGGACACCACGCGCTCCAGCTCGACCACCACCGGCGCCAGCAGGTGCGGGATGCCGTTGTAGGAGGTCAGCTCGACGCGCTTGGGGTCGACCATGACGAACTTGAGCTCGTCGGGCGTGTTTTGGAGCAGCAGGCAGGCGATGATGGCGTTGACGCACACGCTCTTGCCCGAGCCGGTGGTGCCGGCGATGAGCAGGTGGGGCATGCGGTCGAGGCTGGCGGCGATGGCGCTGCCCGACACAGCCTGCCCCAGGCCCAGGCGCAGGCCGCCTTTGAGCCGGCCAAAGTTGTCGGACTCCATGACGTCGCGCAGGGCCACCACGGACGTTTCGGCGTTGGGCACCTCGATGCCGACAAAGCCCTTGCCGGGCACGGGCGCCTCGATGCGGATGGAATGGGCCGAGAGGGCCAGCGCCAGGTCGTCGGCCAGAGCCGCGATCTTGCCGACCTTGACCTTGGTGCGCGTGCCGCTGCGGGCTTCGAGGAAGCCGGGCTCGACGCCGAACTGGGTGATGGTGGGGCCGCGGTTGACCTCCACGACTTTGACGGGCGCGCCAAAGGAGGCCAGGGTGTTCTCGATGAGATTGGCGCGCGTGCGGTCGAGTTCGTCGTCGGCGCCGCCCTCGGTGCCGGCCTCCAACATGGCGTCCACGGCGGGGAGTTCCCAGACAGGCTCGGGAAGCGCGCCGATGAGGACGGGGGATTGAGAAGCGTGTGGGGGTGTGGGGGTGTGGGGGTGTGGGAGTGTGGGGGACGCTGCACGTGGAGATTGGAGATTGGCGCCGGTGGGGGCGGCCGGCGCTGCTTTGGCTGTGGCTGCCTGCGCGGGTGTGCGCGCGGCGGGTGCGTCTGCACGCGCGGGGCCGGTCGGCAGAGGCAGTTGGCGGGCGATGGGGCTGGCGCGGCGGAAGAAGCCGGCCACAAGGGTAATCAGCTCGGGCACCGACAGGCCGGCGGTGAAGACGATGGCAATGACCCACCAGGCCACCAGCAGCACGATGGCGCCCACCTGGCCGAGGGAACGCAGCAGGAGGTTGAGCAGGACCGCGCCGATGAGGCCCCCACCCCGCCCGGTGGCGACGACCGCGAAGATGTCGGCCTCGCTTGGGGCCGCCCAGAAGTGCAGGGTGGTCAGCAGGGCCAGGTAGAATAGCAGCAGGCCGAGCAGGCGCTCGGGCTCCAGGCGGGGCAGCTTGTCGCCGAACTTGCGCAGGACGAGCCACACGCCGACACCCATGACGGCCAGGGGGATGCCCGGGCGGCCCCAGCCGGCGGCCTGGGTGACCAGGTTGACGAACAGCAGGAGCAGGCCGCTGGGCTGGGCGGTGACCAGGCTGATGGCGATGCCGAGGCCGAGGAAGACCAGCAGGATGCCGACGATGTCGAGCTTGCGGTCGAGCGACATGCCAGGGGCCGGCAGGGGCCGCTGGGGGCCCGTGGCGCGGGGCTTGGGCCGGGCGGGGGCCTTGGCTGTGGGAGCGCCGCCGCTGGCCGCGCTGCCCTTGGCGGGCGCGGCGTTTTTGGCGGAGGGCTTGCCGGGGGCCGGCTTGCCGTTCTTGGGCTTAGCGGCTTCGGGCTTGGTTTTACCCTTCTTATCAGTCGTCGCGCGGGAATTGGTCGACACCGGGTGGTCCTCTGCGCGGGATTATAGCACGGACGTGCCACGCACTCGCCGTTTTTGGAGCAGGTCAGTAGGCAGTCGGCAGTCAGCAGTCGGCAGAGGCAAGGAAATAAGGGGAATGGGGGAAACAACAAATGGCTGATAGCCCGGCGGCTTTTGGCTGGGAGCGAACTTGAGGACAACCAAGTGAGTGTAGTGAGTGCAGAAAGCAACATTTTTGATTTTTTGCATTGGCTTACTCAACATAACGATAATTGCTTGACGCTGTGCCGGCGCCGCCCGGAGCTGGCCGCCAAAAGCGGCGGCATGCGCTCCGGGCTACATAGGTGCGCTCCATAAATGGAGCTAAGGCGGCTTGGTGATGGCAGACGGCATCAGCCACTCGTGCTGGTTGGCCTGGCGGCGCTGTTCGGTACGCTGCGCAGCAGGCAGTATGCGCGTCCAGGCCTTTAGCTTAGGAAGTAATTGTGATAGAGGCAAGAGGGAAGTTGGCAGCGGATTTTGTAGCGGATTGAGCGGATTTGGTTGTGGTGCGGGGAGGGGCGGGTGGGCCACGACGAGACCCCAAGGGTTTTGCATCCCTACGGGACCTTGGGGTCTGGGTTTGCCCAGAGGGCGCCCACCCCATCCGCTGCGC
>CAYUYN010000241.1:0-6448 GCA_964449185.1 uncultured Anaerolineales bacterium
CCTGGTAGCCGAGGCGCGGCCAAAAATGCGAAATGCACCCCACGCTGGTGTGGCTATCCAATACTATTGCAGCTCCCGCCTTGCTTTACGCGCTCACAGTGCGAAGGCTGTGCGCCCCGCCCACGTGGGAGCGCTTTGCCTGCACCGGCTCACTCGGCTGCAGCGGCTGCTGCAGCCGATGCACGCCCGACCAACGACGGGCAGCGGCGAGCCGTCTGCCCACGTAAGCCCGCGGGCTTCCGTGGGTACGCCGAAGGCAGAGACGGGTAAGCGCGAACGGCGACCACCCGTCGTCGCGCGAATGCTATAATCCGCGTCGCATGAAACGCAGACTCGTTCTTTTCGCGTTGGCGGCCGCGCTGGCCGCCTGCACCGTCCAGCCGGCGCCGGTGGCCTCGCCCTCACCCGTGCTGCTGCCCCTGCCAACCGCCACCGCGCTCCCGGCCGGGGCCACGGCCACCCCTGGCCCCTTGGCGACGCCCGTCATCATTGCCTCGCCTACGGCCACTGCCACACCGGTCACCCACGTGGTGGCAGAAGGAGAGAGCCTGCTGAGCATCGCCCTGGACTATGGCGTGTCGGTCGAGGCGCTCCAGGTGGCCAATCCCAACGTGCAGGTCCGCTTCTTGTCGATCGGGGCCGTGCTGGTTATCCCGCCGCCCGAAGGCGGGGCCGCTCTCAGCGCCACGCAACTGGCGCCGCCACCGCCGCTGGCCCTGGAGCTGAGCGACCCAGCCTGCTATCCCGCGGCCTCTGGCAGCCTGTATTGCCTGGTGGAGGTCTACAACCCGCTGGACACTCCGGCCGAGAATGTCTCGGCCCGTGTGACTCTGGCCGGCAGCGACGGGCTACCTGTCGCCAACGGGGTTGGCTTTGCGGCGGTGGACTTGATTGCCAGCCACGGCACCGCGCCGCTGGCAGTCGTCTTCCAGCCGGCGCCGGTCGAGCCCATTGCCGCGCGGGCCGTGGAGCTGCTCACGGCCGACCCGGCCGCGGCCTCGGTGGAGGCTGGGCGTGCCCTGCTGTTGGACGTGGTGGAGCAAACGGGTCGGGCCAGCGGTACGCGGCTTGAGGTGAGCGGGCAGGTGCGCAACCTGTCGGGGCGCCCGGCCGGTTCGGCCTGGGTGACCGTGACGGTGTACGATGCGGTCGACGCCGTGGTGGGCTATCGCAAGCTGGCCCTCCCCGGCGCTTTGGCCGCCGATGCGAGCCGCACATTTTCCATGGTGGTCACTTCGCTCGGCGGCCCGGTCGAGCGCTATGCCATCGTGGCCGAGGGACGCCCATGACCGAAATCTACTCCCGCACCTATCCCAAGCCCGCCGCGGACTGGGTGTACTTCGGTATCCACCGCCTCTTGAATGCCCTGGTGAAACTGCTCATCCGGCCCGAGGTCATCGGCCGTGAGCATATCCCGGCGCACGGCGCCTATTTGTTTACGACCAACCACATGAGCTTCTTCGACAGCATCCTGGTGTTCTGCATCGTGCCGCAGCGCATGGTGGGGTTTGGCGCCGACAAGTGGCGGCGCACGCCCGGCCTGCGGCAGTTCTGTGAAATGCTGGGCATCATTTGGGTGGCGCGCGGCGAGGCCGATGCCGACGCCATCAAGGCCACGTTGGCGGTGCTCAAGCGCGGCGGCGCCATGGGCTTGGCCCCCGAGGGGACGCGCAACAAACTGGGCACCTTGCAGCCCGGCAAGCCCGGCGCGGCCTACCTGGCCGACCGGGCCAAGGTCCCGATCGTCCCCTGCGGCATGGCCGGAACCGAGACGGTCATCAAGTGCTGGAAGCGTCTGCGCCGGCCGCGCGTGCGCGTGGTGATTGGCCCAGCCTACAGCCTGGGCGGCACCGGCCGCGCCAAGGGGCCGCAGCTCGATGCCTTCACGGACGAGGTTATGTGCCGCATCGCCGCCCTCCTGCCGCCGAAGTATCGGGGCGTGTACGCCGAGCATCCGCTGCTGGCGCGATACTTGGCGGCGTCGGGCGAGGCGGCCACGGCGGGTGATTGACGAGGGCCAGCGCCGCGACGGCTGTCGTAATCAATGCCTTATCTTCGCGCAACAACGTAGGGGCGTTCAACTGAACGCCCCTGCCTCGCGCGAACAGCGTTAGACCATGAACGACCCCGCCGCCTTCCTCGAAAACCAGCTTGCGCCGCACCTCTCCCTAAATGGAGACTGGGCTTTCCACCTCGCCGGTCATGCGCCGATGACCCTGCCGGTGCCTTCCGCCTGGGAAGCGCACCTCCCCGACAAGGTCACGGATGGTCCCGCGCACTACCGGCGCGTTTTTCATCTGCCCGACGATTGGCTTCAAGGCCGGCGCATTCGCTTTGAGGCCAAGGCCATCAGCTACGCCGCCACGGTGCGCGTCAATGGCCGCGAGGCCGGCACGCACACCGGCCTGTGGTCGCCCTTCCAGCTCGACCTTACCGCACTCGTGCAGCCCGGCGAGAACGTCGTTGAGATCGAAGTCTGGAAGCCTGGGCGCCGGTATCCGCTGCGCGAGACCCTGGCCGGCTTTCTCGGCGACGTTTGCACCACCTTTGGCGGCGTGTGGCAGGACGTAAGTCTGCGAGCGTTCACGGCGGCGTTGCACGATCTGCGGGTGCTGTCGCAGCGCGATGGCCAGGTGATTATTCAGGGCCAGGTGACCGGCACCCCCAGCGCGGTCAGTCTCGTCCGCGTGGAGATGCTCGGACCGGAGGGGCAGGTCGTGCGCGCCGCCGAACAGGCCACGGAGGGCTCGTTCCGGTTGGGGTTAGACACCGCGGGCTTGCGGCGGTGGGACCACGACCAGCCCAGCCTGTATCCCGTCGTCGTTTCGCTCTGGCACTCCGGTGCCCGTTTGGCGCGGGTCGAGCGCCGCGTGGGCCTGCGCAAAGTGAGCGTGGCTGACGGGCGCGCCTGGCTGGACGGCCGCCCCTTGCACCTGCGCGGCGTTCTGGATTGGGGCTGGCACCCCGAGCGCATCCGTCCCACGCCGTCGCGCGCGGACCTCGCGCGGCAGTTCGCGCAGATACGGTCGCTGGGTTTCAACCTGGTAAAGCTCTGCCTCTTCGTGCCGGATGAAGCCACCTTTGCAGCAGCCGACGAGGCCGGCATGCTGCTGTGGCTGGAGATGCCGCTCTGGCTGCCCAAGGTGACGCCGGCCCTGCGCGAGCTGACCTTGCGCGAGTACGAGGCCGTGTTCCGGCGGCTGCACCATCACCCATCCATCGTCGTGCTCAGCCTGGGCTGCGAACTCAACGCGGACTCGGACGCGGCCTTCCTTCAGGCGCTCGCCGCGCTGGCGCGCGAGTATTTCCCCAACGTGCTCCACTGCGACAACAGCGGCTCGGCCGAGGCCTACGGGGGCGTGGCCACCTCGCTCAGCGACTTCTACGACTATCACTTCTACACCGACCCGCACTTCTTTGCGGCCCTGGTGGAGCATTTTGATCGCCACTATCAGCCGGCCCGGCCCTGGCTCTTCGGCGAGTTCTGCGATGTGGATACCTGCCGCGACTTCAGCGCGCTGCCGCCCGAGCCGTGGTGGCTCACCCAGCCGCTGACGCTGGACCGCGACGACTTGCTCTCGATGCGCGACTATCGGCAGCGGCTGGCCGCCGCTGGCGTCACCGACGGCGCTGCCAGCCTGGCGCAAGTCGCTGGGCAGCAAGCCACTGCAATCCGCAAGTTCATCCTGGAGCAGACCCGGGCCCACAGTGCCACGGGTGGCTATGTCGTCTCCAGTTGGGCCGACACCCCCATCACGACCTCCGGCATCGTGGATGACCTCGGCCGGCTGAAGTTTGACCCTGCCGCGTGGCAGTTGTTCAACGCTGATGGTGTGCTGCTCATCGATCGCGAGCGCCGCCGGCGCTGGATCGGCGGCGACCGGCCCGCCTACCGCGACCCGTTTACCTGGCGCATGGGCGAGCGCGCCGAGCTGCATGTGCTTTTCTCCAATGGCGTGGGCGCCATCCCTGGCGCCAAGCTGTGGTGGCATCTCTCCACCAGTTCCGGCGAGCAGATTGCAAATGGCGAACAGGCCGTTGGTCCCCTCCAGGCTGGCGCCGTCCAGGAGATAGGCGTCATCTCGGCCCGCCTGCCTCTCTTAGCTCAAGCGCACCCTCAGGAAATATCCCTTGCTGTTGCTCTGAGCGTATCCAACGCTGAGGGCGGCACTGCCTCATTCTTCTCCAACGCCTGGTCTCTCTGGTCCGTGCCGCCAGCCCACCTGCCGCCCGTTCTCGCCGTGGGCGGCACACTCGCTAACCGCCACAATCTCGCCCGCCTCGACCGAAACGCCCGCATTGTTTCACCAAGCGATGCAGGACCCGGCGTGCCGATACTTACGAGTGAGTTGAGCGACGACTTGCTGCGACACGTTCAGGCCGGGCGCAGGGGCGTGCTGTGGCAGGCGCAGCCCGACACACGTTTCACGCGTACCCTGCCCTTCTGGCGCGAGGCCATCCACGTCTTTGAGCACGACGACCTGTGGGAGTTTGTGCCGCACGCCGGGTACGCCGATATGCGGTTCTTCAGCCTCGCCAACGATATGGCGCTCGACTTGGCCGCGCTCCAGGCCCTGTTGGGTCCAGGGGCGGTTTGCCGGCCGGTGTGGCGGCGCTTTGACGCGCGCAGCCTGTATTGGGCCGAGTATTTAATTGACGTACAATACGGCGCGGGTCGCCTATGGGTGACCAGCCTGCGCTTTGAAGGCGGGCTTGGCCGCCAACCCGAGGGCTTTGACGCCAACCCCATGGGCGCCTGGCTCCTAGCCACGTTGCTGAACAGGGCTGCGTAAGGACTACATGCCAAAAACCATACGTGTCTTCGGGGTGCCAATGGACCTGGGCCAGCGCCGCCGCGGTGTAGACATGGGCCCCAGCGCCTTGCGCTATGCCGGGCTGGAACAGCGGCTGCGGGCCATCGGCTACAACGTCGTGGACAATGGCAACCTCAGCGTTCCGCTGCCCGAGCACCAGCCGCCCGACAGCAGCCGTGCCCGCCACCTCGACAGCATTGCCCAGGTCTGCCGCGACGTGTTCGACGCCGCCCTCAGTTCTCTGCAGCAGAGCGAGATCGCCGTATTCCTGGGCGGCGACCACTCCATCAGCATCGGCACAGTCTCGGCCATCGACACGCACGAAGGCGCGGTGGGGGTCATGTGGATCGACGCGCATGGCGACTTCAACACCCCCGAGACCACGCCGTCCGGCAATGTGCATGGCATGGCCCTGGCTACCCTGCTCGGCCGCGGCGCGCCCGAGCTGACGAACATCGGCCGGCCGGGCGCCAAGCTCAATCCATCCGACATCGTCCTGTTTGGCGTGCGCGACCTTGACGAGCCGGAGAAGGAAGCCCTGCGCACTTCCGGCGTGCTGGTGCTGACCATGCGCGAGATCGATGAGATGGGCGTGGCCGCCGCCGCGCGGCTGGCCCTGGAGCGCCTCAGCGGCCTGCCGCGCCTGCACATCAGCCTCGACATGGACTCGCTCGACCCGATGGAGGCGCCCGGCGTGGGCACGCCCGTGCCGGGCGGCCTCACCTACCGCGAGGCCCACCTGTTGATGGAGATCCTGGCCGACTGCGGCAAGGTGTCGTCGCTCGACATCGTTGAGGTCAACCCCGTCCTCGACGACCGCAACCGCACCGCGAAGCTGGGCGTGGAACTGGCCGCCTCGCTGTTCGGCCAGCGCATCCTCTAGCGCCCGCATCCTGTAGCGCCGCCGCCGCCCGCATGCCCCTCACCACTGTCAACGGCGCCCGCTTGTATTACGAAACGATAGGCGAAGGCGTTCCCGGCCGCCAGCCCATCGTCCTCATCCATGGCTCCACGCGCACCGGCCAGGCTGACTGGGGCGCGGTCGCGCCGCGGCTGGCCGCCGCCGGCTATCGCGTCATCGTGCCCGACTGCCGCGGCCACGGCCAGAGTGAAAACCCCCATCTAAGCTATTCCTTCTCCGAGATGGCGGCGGACATGGCCGGCCTCATCCGGGCCCTGGGCTACGAGCGCGCCCACGTCATCGGCCACAGCAATGGCGGCAACGTGGCGCTGGTGTTGCTCATGGAGCATCCCGGCGTGGTGCAGACGTGCGTTCCACAGGCGGCCAACGCCTACGTCAGCGCCGACCTGCTTGCAAAGGAGCCGCCGCTGTTCGACCCGGACCGGGTCGCGCGCGAGGCGCCGCAGTGGATGAACGAGATGCAGGCGCTGCACGGGCCCACCCACGGTCCTGACTATTGGCGGGACCTGCTGCGTTTGACCCTGCACGCCATCCTCACCGAGCCAAATTACACCCCGGCTGACCTGGCGCGCGTGGGCCGGCCCGTGCTCGTCATCCAGGGCGCAGACGACCGTGTCAACGCGCCTGCCCGCCACGCGCAGTTTGTGGCGGAGCACATTCCGCTCGCTGAGGTGTGGCTGCCGGAGGGGGTCGGCCACAACGTCCACATGGA
>CAYUYN010000242.1:0-4342 GCA_964449185.1 uncultured Anaerolineales bacterium
AAGGCAGTTCGTAGTACAATAGTTCTTATGGCTAAAACTCAAACCCGATTTGTCTGCCAGCAGTGCGGGCGCGTCACGGCGCGGCTGATGGGCAAATGCCCGCAGTGCGGCACCTTCAACTCCATGGTGGAAGAGGTGTTCGTGGAGGCGCCCGCGCCCAGCGCCACCCGCCGCGCCGTGGGCGTACGCCGCTCGACGCCGCAGCGCCTGACCCAGGTGGAAGGCGACGCCGAGGAGCGCTGGCAGTTGCCCCTGGCCGAGTTTGCGCGCGTGCTGGGCGGCGGCGTGGTGCCAGGCTCGCTGGTGCTGGTCGGCGGCGACCCGGGGATCGGAAAGTCGACGTTACTTTTGCAGGTCGCCACCCTCCTCGCCGCGACCCACGGTCCCGTCCTCTACGTCTCGGGCGAAGAGTCCGAGCGGCAGATTAAGATGCGGGCCACGCGGCTGCACGCCGAAAGCGCCCACCTGGGCCGCCAGGGGACGGCGCCGGGGGGCCTGTCGGAAGAGCTGTTCCTGGTGACCGAAACCAACCTCGACCTCATCCTCGAGCACATCGCCAACGTGAAGCCGCGCCTGGTGGTGATCGACTCAATCCAGTCGGTGTTTGTGAACGACATGACCTCGGCGGCCGGTTCGGTGGGGCAGGTGCGTGAGTGCGCCTCGCGCCTGCAGACCCTCGCCAAGACCTCGGGCATTGCGGTGTTCCTGATCGGCCACGTGACCAAGGAAGGCACTCTGGCCGGCCCGCGCGTCCTGGAGCACATCGTGGACACGGTCCTCCAATTGGAAGGCGACCGCTACCAGGCCTACCGCCTGCTGCGCGCCCTCAAGAACCGCTTTGGCGCCACCTCGGAGGTCGGGGTGTTTGAGATGGCCGGGGCCGGCATGCTGGAGGTCAGCAATCCGTCCGAGGCCTTTCTGGCCGAGCGCATGATAAATACGCCAGGGTCGGCCATTGCGGTGACCATGGAGGGCACCCGCCCGCTGCTGGTGGAGATCCAGGGGCTCACCAGCGTGACCACCTTTGGCAACCCGCGCCGGACCCCCAACGGCATCGATTTCAACCGGCTGCTGCTGATCACAGCCGTGCTGACCACGCGCATGGGCCTGAAGCTGGGCGAGCAGGACGTGTTCGTCAACGTGGTGGGGGGCCTCTCGATCGGGGAGCCGGCGGCCGACCTGGCCGTGGCCACGGCCATTGCATCGTCGATGCTGGACCGCCCCACCCTGGCCGACTGCGCCCTGATCGGCGAGATCGGCCTGTCGGCCGAGCTGCGCGCGGTGAACCAGCTTCCGCAGCGGCTGCGCGAGGCCAAACAGCTCGGCTTCCGCAAGGTAATTGTGCCGCGCGCCCTGCGCGCGGGCGATGCCAAGCTGGAAGGGCTGGAGGTGGTGCAGGCCCGCACCCTGCACGAGGCGCTCGACGCGGCCCTAAAACGGAAAGAGTAGAATGGCTGCGCCTTTCCTGGCCCGTCCATCGCGATGAAGGGGTCAGTCGCGCGCAGCGGTCGTCGGGGGTTATGTGGCGATTCGCGCAGACTCGCCCCCAGGCGGTAATACGCCCGCGCCGGGGCGCGCATTGACGCTCTTAACCCACTGTGATATTATGAATTTCGGTCGTCGCGGGGCAAGCTCTTTTTCTCTTTATCAACCGCCTTTATTGCCGCCGCGGCCGGCCGCCGGATTTGTCGTCGCACTCATTATCCCGCCTGCCGGGGGAACGCTGCTGGCGCAGTCCTGAACCGATTCCCGGTTGGCGCGGCTTTACGCCGGCGGCGATTGGGGGCGCCTGCGGTTGCAATCGTTCAAGGTGAGCGCATCGGAACATCCGGGCGCTCACCTTTTTTGTTTTGCGTCTATTCTGGCCTGATTAGGAGTTGGGTGTGAGCATCGAATTCATCTTTCGCTTGGTCGCGATGATCGTTCTGGCCATCGCCGGCGTCTACATCGGCATCGTGCTCTCGGCCGCGGCTGGCACGGAGCCCGAGCTATGGGCGGTGGTCTTTGCGTTGGTCGGCGCGCTGCTGGGCCTGGTGGCGACCCCCTTTGCCACCACCCGCCCCGCCCGCGCCATCCGCGCGCAGATCATGCAGATGCCGGCGGCCGCTCTGGTGGCGGGCATGACCGGCCTGATCGTGGGGCTGATCGTGGCCGGGCTGCTGTCGTTCCCGCTGTCGCTCCTGCCGCGCCCGTTCAGCCAACTGCTGCCCATCGTGGTGGCGGTGGTCTTCTCGTGGCTGGGCATCTCGGTCTTCATCATGCGCCAGCGCGACATTTTCTCGCTGTTCCGGGGGCGCCTGGGCGGCCGGCTGGCAGCCGAGGGCGCCGGCGCTACCAACGAGGGCCGCAGCGTGCTGCTGGACACCAGCGTCATCATCGACGGCCGCATCGCCGATATTTCGCGCACGGGCTTTATTTCGGGCACTATCCTGGTGCCCAAGTTCGTGCTCAACGAGCTGCAGCACATCGCCGACTCGGCGGACGCGCTGCGGCGCAACCGCGGGCGGCGCGGCCTGGAAGTGCTCAACCGCCTGCGCAACGAGGCCGCCGTGCCGGTGCGCTTTACCGACCAGGACGTGCCCGGCGTGCGCGACGTCGACGACAAGCTGGTGATCCTGGCCAAGCAGCTCAACTGCGCCATTGTCACCAATGACTATAATCTCAACCACGTGGCTCAGCTCCAGGGCGTCAGCGTGCTCAACATCAACGAGCTGGCCAACGCCGTCAAGGCCGTGTACCTGCACGGCGAGGCGCTGAGCCTCAAGATCATCCAGGAAGGCCGCGAGCCCGGCCAGGGCGTGGGCTACCTGGAAGACGGCACCATGGTGGTGGTGGACGAAGGCCGCTTCCACCTCAACGGCGAAGTGATGGTCGTCGTCACCAAGGTGCTGCAGACCACGGCCGGCCGGATGATATTCGCGCGCCTGGACAACACTCGCTAGAAATCATGCCCCTCACGATCTACAACACCCTCAGCCGCAAAAAAGAAGAGTTCGTCCCGCTGACGCCCGGGCGCGTGCACATGTATGTGTGCGGGCCGACGGTGTATGACCACGCCCACCTGGGCCACGCCAAGACCTACGTCAACTTCGACATGATCGTGCGCTTCTTGCGCTACGCCGGCTACCGGGTGCGCTACGTCCAGAACATCACCGACGTGGGCCACATCCTGGACAACGGCGAAGACCGCATCCTCAAGGGCGCGGCGCGCGAGCGCATCGAACCGATGGAAGTGGTCGAGCGCTACACGCGCAGCTACTTTGAAGACATGGCCGCGCTGGGCGTGCTGCCCCCGGATATCTCGCCGCGCGCCTCGGCGCACGTGCCCGAGCAGATCGAGATGATCAAGGTGCTGCTCCAGAAGGAACACGCCTACGAGGTCAACGGCTCGGTCTACTTCGACGTGCGCTCGCACCCCGACTACGGCAAGCTCTCGGGCCGGCGCGTGGAAGACCAGGCAGAAGGCGCCCGCGTGGCGGTGCGCGAAGAGAAGCGCTACCCCGAGGACTTCGCGCTGTGGAAGCGGGCCGAGCCCGAGCACATTCTGCGCTGGCCCAGCCCGTGGGGCTGGGGCTACCCCGGCTGGCACATCGAGTGCTCGGCCATGGCCACCAAGTACCTGGGCGTGACCTTCGACCTGCACGGCGGCGGCATCGACAACATCTTCCCGCACAACGAGAGTGAAGTGGCCCAGGCCGAGGCGGCCAGCGGCCAGCCCTACGCCCGCTTCTGGCTGCTGGGCGGCTCGCTGACCGTGGACGGCGTGAAGATGAGCAAGAGCCTGGGCAACTTCACCACCATCAAGGACCTGCTCAAGCGCTACAAGCCCGAAGCCCTGCGCTTCTTCATCCTCTCGGGCCACTACCGCAACCCGATCGACTTCTCGGACACGGCGCTGGAAGCGGCCAGCAAGGGCTGGGAACGGCTGGTGGCCCCGGCGCTGGCCGTGCGCGAGCGCCTGCGGGCGGCGCCGGCCGGCGACCATGCCGGCGCCGACGTGGCCGCGCTGGTGGAAGAGACCCGCCAGCGCGCGCTGGCCGCGCTCAACGACGACTTCAATGCCCCCGCGGTCCTGGCGGCCTTCTTCGACCTGTCGCGCGCCGTGAACACCCTGCTGAACGGCGAGACCGCGCCCGGCCGGGCGGCGCTGGAGGCCATTGACGGCCTGTACCGCGAGATCGGGGGGCAGGTGCTGGGCATCGTGCCCGAGCAGATGGCGGCCGACACCGGCCGCGCCGAGCGCGAAGCCGGGCTGATCCGGCTCCTCATCACCCTGCGCGCCGAAGCCCGCCAGCGCAAAGAGTATGCCGTCGCCGACTCCATCCGCGACCGGGCCAAAGCG
>CAYUYN010000242.1:4442-6439 GCA_964449185.1 uncultured Anaerolineales bacterium
TGGCCCATGAAGTCCTATTTCGCCGCAACGCCGTCCGCGAGAGCCTGCGGGCCGGGCGGCGGCGCTTCTACAAGCTGACCGTCGCCCGCGACGCCGACTTGGCCCCGGCGCAGGACATCCTGGCCGAGGCGCGCCGCCGCAGCGTCCCGATCGTCGAGGCCGACAAGAAGGTGCTGAACCTGGCCAGCCACGGCGAGCCCAACCAGGGCCTGCTGTTGGAAGTGGGCCCCTACCCCTACGCCGACCTGGAAGACATCACCGACTTGGCCGCCAAGCGCAACGAGCCGCCCCTGGTGGTGCTGCTGGACTTGGTGCAGGACCCGCGCAACGTGGGCGCGCTGCTGCGCACGGCCGAGGCCATGGGCGCGCACGGCATCGTCATCCAGGAGCGGCGCGGCGCCGACATTACGCCCACGGTCGTGACCACCTCGGCTGGGGCCGCCGAGCACCTGCGCGTGGCACAGGTGACGAACCTGGTGGACGCCATGCAGCGGCTGAAGAAGCGCGACGTGTGGCTGTTCGGACTGGGGCTGGGCGCAGACGCGCAGCCGATTGACCAGGTGGACCTGGACCTGCCCTTGGGGCTGGTGATTGGCAATGAGGGCGATGGGCTGCGGCGGCTGGTGCGCGACCGCTGCGATGGGCTGCTCAAGCTGCCCATGTATGGGCAGGTCGAGTCGCTCAATGCGGCCGTGGCCGGGTCCATTGGTCTCTTCGCGGCCCGGGCCGCGCGCCGGGCGGGCGCACTGCGGCGGGCTAAATTGCAGCCTCCGCCGCGGGGGTAAGTGGCGAACCACCTAATCTTCCACAACCTTCAACGACTAGGACTTGCGCTGGGTTGCGTTTTATGACAGCCAGACTACAATCTGCGGCACATGCGCGCGCTGCCTGCTGCGCCGCCCATCGAGGTCACGGCTGACGTGCTCCGTTCCAGCATTCCCTACACGTTGGACAGCTTCGTCGAGCGCGTGGAACAGCGCGTCCAGCAGTATCTCACCCTCCGCACCGACAACGAAGAGCAGGCCGACCATTTGCGCCACGTGGCCGACCGCGCCCGCTGGATGTACTACAGCGAGATGCAGCGGGTCAACCCCGGCGTCAGCGTGCGCATCTCCGAGCACGAAGATGGCCTGATCCGTGCCTGCGCCTACAGCCACGACATGGGCAAGTGGATCCCGCGCGACGAGCTGCTGGCCCTGCTGCCCACCGACGCGGCCGCCCGCGAGCGCGTCTTTGCCGAGCTGAAGTTCACCCAGAACCAGGCCGGGCTGTTCACCCTGGCCGTCCGCAAGCGGCTGGACCTGCCCAAGGACGGCTACACCCCCGAATACGACTCGGCCCACCACCTGGTGAGCGCCTTTATGCTGGTCACCGACGACAGCCTGGGCTTTCACACGCTCGACGCCGACGACCAACAGCGCCTGATCAACATGATTGTCGGCCACCAGTTCGGCAGCTACTTCAAGGAAAGCCTGCTGGCCCTGAGCCTGCACGGCCGCAGCGACGTGACCACCGGCATGCTGGTGGACGTCAGCCGCCCCGACCGCATGCAAGGCGACCTGCTGGCCTGCTGCTTCCACGACGCCGATATTTCCGACATGCTGTTTATCGGCAGCCTGGAGCGGCGCCCCAACCGCGAAGACATCTTCCACACCGGCGGCCTGGTCAAGATCCTGATGATCAACCTGACCAACCGCATCTACGACGTGCCCAGCGCCCCGGCCGATCTGGCCGGCTGCATCCGCTCGTGCCAGGGCACGGTGGCCAGCGCCTGCAAGGAATTTATGACGCCCACGGCCGTCGAGCACGGCTACCCCTGGCGGCGCGCGGCCCGGCGCTTCTTGACCCTGCTGCAGGAAAAGAACGTCTACGAGCGCATGAACACCGCCCTGCTCAACCGCAACCGCGCCCCCCTGGACCGCCTCACCACCGTGCGCAGCCTGACGCGGCTGCATGCGCGGGAGTTTTTGAACCGGCCGGACGAAGAGTAGGCAAGG
>CAYUYN010000243.1:0-4952 GCA_964449185.1 uncultured Anaerolineales bacterium
CCCAGGCCCGGGCGGAGGCCCTGGCCCGCACGCGCTTTGACTTGGCCGCCGGGCCGGCGTGGCAGGCGCGCCTGCTGCGGCTGGGGCCGGCCGAGCACGTGCTGCCGCTGACCATGCACCACATCCTCACCGATGCCTGGTCGCAGAATGTGCTCTTTGCTGACTTGGCCGCGCTGTACGAAGCCTATGCTTCGGGCCAGGCACTGGAGTTGCCGCCCCTGCCCATCCAATATGCCGACTATGCCGCCTGGCAGCGCCAGACCTTCACGGCCGAGGGGCTGAATGAGGGCCTGACCTATTGGCGCCGGCGGCTGGCCGATGCGCCCCCGGCCAGCGGCCTCACGCCCGACCACCCGCGCCCGCCGGTGCAGACCCACGCCGGCCGGTCCCTCACCGCCGACCTGGCGCCTAGCCTGGTCAGCGCCCTCCAGGCGCTGAGCCAGCCCGAGAGCGCCACGCTGTTTATGGCCCTGCTGGCCGCGCTCAAGGTGGTGCTGTACGCCTACACCGGCCAGGCCGACCTGGTGGTGGGCGCGCCCGCGGCCGCCCGCGCGCAGCCCCAGGTGGAAAAAGTCTTTGGCATGTTCGTCAACAACCTGGCGCTGCGCACCGACCTGTCGGGCGACCCGACCTTCCGCGCGCTGCTCAAGCGCGTGCGCGCGGCGGCGCTGTCGGCTTACAGCCACCAGCATGTGCCGTTTGAAAAGCTGCTCGAAGACCTGCGCCCCGAGCGCGCCGCCGGGCGCACGCCCATCTTCCAGGTGTATTTCAACATGCTCACCCAGGAACGGCCGGTGCTGATGCTGCCTGGGCTGGTCTCCACGCGGCTGCCGGCCACGGCGGCGCCGGCGCTGTTTGACCTCTCGTTCACCCTGCGGCGCCAGGCCGAGACGTGGACGGTGTCGATGACGTACAACACCGACCTGTTTGAACACGAGCGGCTGGCGGGCCTGTTCACGCAGTACCTGGCGCTGCTCCCGCAAATCGCGGCGGCGCCCGACCAGCGGCTGAGCGAGTTTTCGCTGCTGACCCCGGCGCAGCGGCAGTGGGTGCTGCACGATCTCAACGCCACGGCCGCGCCCCTGCCGCCAGTGCCCACGGTGACGGCGCTGATTGCGGAGCAGGCGCGGCTGCGGCCCGAGCACCTCGCCGTCATGGCCGGCACGCAGACCTTGAGCTATGGCGCGCTCGACCGCCAGGCTAATCAAATGGCCCACTACCTGCGCGGGTTGGGGGTGGGCCGGGAGAGCGTGGTGGCGGTGTGCCTGGACCGCTCGCCCGAGATGCTGGCGGCGCTGCTGGCCATCCACAAGGCCGGGGGCGCTTACCTGCCGCTCGACCCCGATTACCCGGCCGAGCGCCTGGCCTTTATGCTGGCCGACTCGGGCGCGCCGCTGCTGCTGACGACGGCGGCGCATACGGGCCTGTTCGCCCAGGCCGCGGCGCGCGTGGTTGTGCTGGACCAGGTGCAGGCCGAGTTGGCGGCCATGCCCAGCACGCCGCCGGACGTGAACGTGGCCGGCGCGGACCTGGCCTACCTGATCTACACCTCCGGCACGACCGGCCGGCCTAAGGGCGTGCTGGTGGAGCACCGCAGCCTGCTCAACCACACGGCCATGGCGGGCCAGGTGTACGCGCTCGGGCCGGCCGACCGGGTGCTGCAGTTTGCGGCGCTGAGTTGGGACACCAGCGTGGAAGAGATCTTCCCGGCGCTGGCGCACGGGGCGACGTTGGTGCTGCGCTCGGCCGCCATGCTGGATTCGGTCGCGGCCTTTGTGGAGCACTGCCGCGCCGCGCGCGTGACCGTGGTGAACCTGCCTACGGCCTTCTGGCAGGCGCTGGCGGTGGAGGCCAATGCGTCGGCACTGCGCAGCCTGGCCGAGACGGCGCGGCTGGTGATCATTGGCGGCGAGCGCGCGCGGCCCGACCGCGTGGCGGCCTGGCAGGCGTTGGTGGGTGAGCGCGTGCGTTTGGTGAACACTTACGGTGCCACCGAAGCCACAGCCGTCTCGACCCTGGCCGACCTGGCGGGCTTTGACCCGGCCGCGCCGGAGGTGCCCATCGGGCGGCCGGTGGCCAATGTGCAGGTGTACGTGCTGGACGAGCACCGGCAGCCGGTGCTGCCGGGCGCGCTGGGCGAGCTGTATATCGGCGGGCTGGGCGTGGCGCGCGGCTATCACAACCAGCCGGCGCTGACGGCGGCGCGTTTTATCCCCCATCCCTTTGACCCGACGCCGGGCGCGCGTCTGTACCGCACCGGCGACCTGGCGGTGCTGCGCGGCGACGGCCAGTTGGACTATCGCGGGCGCGGCGACCGGCAGGTGAAGGTGCGCGGCTATCGCATCGAGCCGGGTGAGATCGAAGCCGTGCTGCGCGAACACGCCGCCGTGCGCGACGCCGTGGTGGTCGAGCGCGCCGCCGGCGCTGGCGACAACGCGCTGGTGGCCTACCTCGTGCCCCAGGCCGAGGGCGGCCAGGCGTCGCCGGCCGAGATGCGCAGGTGGCTGCAGGCACGGCTCCCGGCCTTTATGGTGCCGGCGACCTTTGTCAGTGTGCCGGCGCTGCCCCTGAGCCCTAACGGCAAGCTCGATTTAGCCGCTTTGCCACCCGCGCCCGTGGCGGGGGACACCGAGGCGGAGCATACGCTGCCGCGCAATGAGCTAGAGCAGCAGATGGCGGCGCTGTGGCAGGAGGTGCTCGGCACGGCCGCCATCGGCATCCACGACGACTTCTTTGCGCTGGGTGGGCATTCGCTGCTGGCCATTCGCCTGTTCAGCCGCATCGAGAGCGTCTTTGGCCGGCGGCTGCCCCTGGCGCTGCTGTTCGACTCGCCCACGGTGGCGCACCTGGCGCAGGTGCTTTCACTTGGAAAAAATGCGCCGCCGGGCGCGCCGGCCGTGGACTGGCCGGTGCTGGTGCCCATCCAGCCCTTAGGCGACCGGCCGCCCTTCTTCTGCGTGCACGACGTGGGCGGCACCAGCGTGCGCTTTGCCGAGCTGGGCCGGCTGATGGGCCAGGACCAGCCCTTCTATGCGTTGGAGGCGCAGGGCTTCGATGGCCAGACAGCGCCGCACGCCACCATCGAGGCCATGTCCACGCACTACCTGGAGGCCGTGCGCCAGGTGCAGCCGCGCGGGCCCTACCACCTGGGCGGCTACTGCTTCGGCGGGGCCGTGGCCTACGAGATGGCGCGCCAACTGCGGGCGCAGGGCGAAGCGGTGGCGCTGGTGGCCGTCATCGAGGGTTATGCGCCCACGCGCCATTTGCCCCACGAGCCGTGGTGGACGCCGCGCCGGCTGGCCCTGTATGCGGGCAACCTGCCCGGCTGGATTGAAGACCACTGGGCGCTGGGTCCCGGCTACTTCCGGGACCGGGCGCGCCAGGTGAGCACGCAGCTACTCAAGCAGTTGGGCCGGCGGTTGGGCCGGCGTCCCGCCCTGCGCGCGCAGGACATCGTCCCCGGCGCGGCACACATGCCCGGCCATCACCGGCAGGTGCTGGAGGCGCTGCTGCGTGCCTCCGGCCGCTACCGCCCCGGGCCCTTTGACGGCCACGTGACCCTCTTCAGCATCCGCCGTCAATCCATGCTGCGCAACCCCGACCCCCAGCGCGGCTGGCAGCGCCTGGCCCAAGGCGGCGTCGAAATCCGCCGCATCGCCGGTAGCCATCATACGATTTTGGAGCCCAGGCATGTGGGGTCGCTGGCGAAGGCTTTGCGGGAAAGTTTAGAAGAGGTGCAAAGGCGGTGAGGGGGTGCCCACGCTAGCGCATTGCACTAGCGTGGGCACCCCCTCATACTCACCATCAAGTCATGTAATGACGACCGGAGGTCAACCATGCGACGCGTTCTCATTCTCGGGGGTGGTTTTGGCGGGCTGGCGGCGGCCAGGCGGCTGCGCGATAAGCTGGACGCCGCGGACGACGTGATCGTCGTCGACCGGCGCACTCACTTCATGATGGGCTTCCGCAAGACGTGGGGCCTGGTGGGCGAGTCGCCGCTGGAGGCCGGGCAGCGGCCGCTGCGCGCGCTGGAGCGTCATGGTATCCGCGTTGTGCAGGGCGCGCTCACCCATTTGGACCCGGCCGCCCGCGCAGCCGAGGTGGACGGCCGGCGCTATGAGGCCGACGCGCTGATCGTGGCGCTGGGGGCCGAGTTGGCGCCCGAGACCGTGCCGGGCCTGCCAGAGAATGGCCATAACGTCTACGACCCGCAGGCCATCCCGCGCGCGGCCGAGGCGCTGCGGGCCTTCACGGGCGGGCGGCTGGGCATCGGCATTTTTGGCGCGCCGTACAAGTGCCCGCCGGCGCCCTTCGAGATGGCCTTGCTGATCAAAGGCTTCCTCGCCGCGCGCGGGGTGCCGGTGACCCTGGAAGTCTTTAGCCCGCTGCCGCTCTCGCTGCCCATCCTGGGCGAAAGCGGGTGCAGCGTGATCGATGCGCGCCTGGCCGAGAACGGCATTGGCTTCTTCGCCAATCACAAGGCCACGGCCGTGGAGGGCCAGGAGGTGGTCTTCGCGAACGGGCAGCGGCGGGCCTATGACTTGCTGCTGGCCGTGCCGCCGCATCGCGCGCCGGCCGTGGTGCGCCAGAGCGGCCTGACCGGCGGCGGTGCGTGGATGCCGGTGGACGCGCGCACCCTGGCGACGACCTTCCCGGGGGTCTATGCGGTGGGCGATGTGGTGGAGATCATGATGGCCAACGGCAAGCCCCTGCCCAAGGCCGGGGTCTTCGCGGAGGCGATGGGCCTGGCCGCGGCCGAGGGCATCCTGGCCGGGTTCGAGGGGCGCGCGGCCGAAGAGCGCTTCGAAGGCACCGGCGGCTGCTTCCTCGAGACCGGTCCCGGCGAGGCCATGATGGTGCGCGGTGACTTTCTGGCCGAACCTGCCCCGCGTGTGGTGCTCACCGAGCCGTCGCGGGCGTTCTTTGACGAGAAGCGGGCGTTTGAAGCGGAG
>CAYUYN010000243.1:5052-6328 GCA_964449185.1 uncultured Anaerolineales bacterium
ACCGCCACCTCCACCTCCGCCAACGCAAACCTCGTCGGCCCGCCGCGCACGCGGACGTATTGGGCTGAGACCGGGCCAAAGGCAAAGTCCACCGGGGTCTGCTGGGCGATGACCTGGCAGCGCGGGGTGCCGGCGCAATCGCCGCTGGCGCCGTAGACTACGGTCCAGGTGGCGCCATCGGTGCTGACGTCGATGCCGAGCAGGGTGGTATCCTGGTTGCCGTCGCGCTGGGCCACCAGGCGCAGGCCTGCCACGCTGCGGGCGCTGCCCAGGTCGAAGACCCAGGTGCCGTGGCCATTGCGCAGGCTGGCCCACGTGTTGGTCTGGCCGTCCCGGAGGTCCGACGGGGCGCCCACCGGCGTGTCGCCCTCAGCGCTCACGGTGAAATCCTGCGTAAAGCCGGCCTCGGGCGGGATGGCGGCCAGGGTGGCGGTGGCCGGGCTGACCGTGGCCGCCTCGGTCGCTGCCGCGCCTTCGGGCGTCGGGCCGGTGGGCGTGTCGCTCGGCGCCACCACGGCGTCCGAAGCCACCCGCCAATACACGTCATCAAAGTTCAGCCAATCGCAGCGCTCGTTGTTCTTGGCCTTGAGGGTGACGGCGGTCTCGGTGCCGGCGTCCAGGGTGAAGTCGATCTCGATGGCGTGCCACTGGTTGTCGGCCGGGAACGGGTGCTGGCTGGCCAGCCGCGACTCGACCAGGCACTCACCGTCGAGCGTGGCTTCGGAGCGCACGGTGAAATGGAGCTTGACCTCGCGGCCCTGGGGCACGCCGGTGATCTGCACCAGCAGCGCGCCGCCGCCGGCCTGGCCGGCATTGACGCGCGCGTAGCCGTCCTGCCACATGGTCCAGTTGGGGGTGACGCTCCAGCCGCTCAGGTCGGCGTCGAAGGTGCCGTTGGGGATGGGGACGATTTCGAAGACGAACCGCGGCGTGGCCGTGGGCGTGGCTTCGGGCGCGCTGGTGGCCGTGGCCGGGCCGGTGCTCGCGTCCGTCGTGGCCTCGGCCAGCTCGCTGGTGGCGGTGGCCAGGACCAGGGGCGGCAGCGTGGGGCTGGCCGGCATGACCTGCAGCGTGGCGATGGTCTGGCCGCCGGGGTCGATGGCCACCTCGGAGCGCGCGCAGGCCAGCATGGCCAGGGCCAGGCTGAGCACAGCGAGCAGTAAACGGCGTGGAGCGGGGGTCGGCATGCTGGACCTTACCCTATAAGACGTGCGGAATAGGCCCTAATGGTAGTCTAACCGGCGTATAACGCAAATTGGAAAAGCTGGAATAGAGA
>CAYUYN010000244.1:0-6327 GCA_964449185.1 uncultured Anaerolineales bacterium
CTTCCAGCGCCGCTACTTCGGCCACGAGTTGGCGCCTGTCCTGGTGAGCAGGGTGGCGGCTGCCGCCGAGGCCTGCCCGCCGCCCACCGAAATCGTCAAATCTTGATGGGCCGTCCAACGTGAGGCCTGCGCGCCTATCTCGCTGAGACGAGCACCAAGCAGCACCCCATCTAACCGGGGTCAGGTGCTCCCGCGCTTGACGAGGGCGGGTATTTCCTTCGACTAGCGGCCACAGCGTATGGGGGGAGAGCGGCGCGGCGGCGGGATGCGACACCGACAATCGTTCGTGAACGCTGCAGCGCTGATCCTCAATCCCAGCTGCCACACCTACCCGTGTGCCGCCGGTGCAAGTGTGGCTGGCGGGGGGCCGGCCCCAGCGCCCCGCCAACCGCCCGTGAACGCCATGAGCGTCAGCGACGAAGCCATTCACTCCACGACCATGACCCATTGAAGCCGGAGCGGCTTGGGCTTCCCTGTCATTCCCGTAAGGTCTTTAGTCCCGCGCCACCAGCAGCGCCTTGCGCGCCGCGACGCCGACCGTGACCACCGCCCCGGCGTTGAAGCTCAGGTAGTCCTGCTCCAGGCCGTCGCTGAAGATGACACCGTGCTCGGGCATGTACGAGCGCACGACCAGGGGCTGGCGGGCGTTGAGCTTGCCGAAGACGAGGTTGGCCTGCGACGTGCGGCTGGTGAACGGCTCGCGCACGGCAAAGTAGAGCTCGTCGGCTTCCCAGGGCAGGCGGTAGGTCTCGGGGGGGCGTGATCTCCGTAGACAACGCGCGCTACAACCTCGAGACCGGCACCCGTCTCGGCGAGTACCAGCCGCTCGCGACCCTGGCCGACGACTGCCTACCGTTTGGCCCGGTCGCGCAGGATGGCCGCCTGCAGTTCACGCGCGGCCTTGATCAACGCAGCGGGCAGATCTACATCCTCGACGCGGCCGACCAGCACCTGCTGGCGGCGCTCGCAGTGATGCCCGACGAGGACTACGCCCTGGCCATGGGCTGGCCGTACCCGTCGCCCGACGGCCCGCAGCTCGCGGCGCCGGTGATGGGCGGGGCGGTGTATGTGTATGCCCTGCCTCAGCGCTGGCGGACGAAGTAGCGGTCCTGGCCCCAGCGATACACCTGCACCGTCAGCGCCAGCCAGACGCTGCCCAGCAGATAGGCGCCGAGCACGTCGCTGAACCAGTGCTGGCCCAGGGCGATGCGCGAGACGCCCACCAGCGCCACCAGGGTGCCCAGGAGGATGAGCAGCAGCGTGCGCCACCACGAGCGTTTGAGCAGGGTATAGGCCAGGTAGAAGAGGAAGCCAAAGAAGGCGGTGTAAAACAGCACGTGCCCGCTGGGAAAGCTGTAGCTGTCAAGCTGCTGGATGACGCCCACCAAGTCGGGCGTGGGGCGCGGGCGGTGCACGATGAACTTGACGGCCGTCCCCACGCCGCTGGCGCCCAGCGCGGCGAAGAGCCCGCCGCAGACCGCCTCCCAGCGCAGCCTGACCGCGAACAGCGCCAGACACACCAGCGCGGGCAGCACCAAGGCCTGCGGCGCGAAACCCGGCCAACTGACCGCGGCCATCAGGGTGGTGAACCAGGCCGCGTCGTAGCGCTGCACGGCATGGGTCACGCTGAGGTCGATGACGAAGTAGGGGGTGCTGAGGGCCAACCCAAACAGCAGCGCGAAGCCCAGGATGGCGGCGACGAGATACGCCTGAAATAGGCGCGTGCGCCAGCGGTGCTGCGGCGCCGGGGCCAACTCGGCGGCGACGGGTTCGGGGACGGAGGCGGTGGGCATAAGGCGGATGAGACGGCTGGCCCGCCCTGAACGCGCGGGGTGAGGGCGACGGTCAAATTATACTGCGAGCGACGCGCGGTCACGACCCCCCAGGTCGCTCGCTTTTCACCCACGCTTCCAACCGCCTCCGGATGGCGTCGCGCCCCGCGGCAAACGCTGCCCGGCGCGTTCCGCTTCGCTGCCCTCTACCGCGGCCGGGTGCCCGCGCAGAAGACCTCCAGCCCGTCGCCGGCCAGGTGGCGCAGCCGCCCTTCGGCCATCTGCGACCAGCCAGTTGACACATAGACAATCTTCGATATAGAATAGCACTTACATAGACGAACGTCTATTTGATGTCCGGAGACCGTCATGGTGCAGCGCGCCCGCGAGCCGCTGCGCAAAAATTATAAGGAGAACGCCCGATGGATCGCTCCACCCTCCCCATTATCGTCATTGGCGGCGGCCCGGTGGGCCTGGCGGCCGCGGTACACCTGCTCCAGCGCGGCGCGGCGCCCCTGGTGCTCGAAGCCGGCCCCACCGTGGGCGCCAGCGTGGCGCAGTGGGCGCACGTGAAGATGTTTTCGCCGTGGGAATACAATATCGACCCGGCCTCGCGCGCGCTGCTGGAAGCCCGCGGCTGGACCGCGCCGCGGGCCACGGCCTTTCCGACCGGACAGGACATCCTCGACGACTACCTGCTGCCCCTGGCGGCCCTGCCTGAAATCCGGCCGCGCCTGCGCACGCAGACGCGCGTCACCGGCGTCACGCGCCTGGGCCTCAGCCGCACCAAGACCGCCGGCCGCGAGCAGGCCCCGTTTGTGGTGCAGGTGAGCGGGCCAAACGGCCCGGCGGCGCTTTTGGCCCGCGCCGTAATCGATGCCAGCGGCACCTATGCCGTGCCCAACCCCCTCGGCGGCAGCGGGCTGCCCGCGCTGGGCGAGCCCGAGCTGCGGGACCGCCTCTTCTACGGCATCCCGGATGTGCTCGGCCGGCACCGGGCGCGCTACGCCGGGCGCCGCGTGCTGGTGGCGGGCAGCGGCCACTCGGCCTTCAATGCCCTGCTCGATCTGGTGACCCTGGCCGAGAGCGAGCCCGGCACGACCATTACCTGGGTGGTGCGCCGCGCGCGCCTGGACAATCTGTTTGGAGGCGGCGAGGCCGATGAGCTGCCGGAGCGCGGCCGGCTGGGCACGCGGCTGCGCGCGCTGCTCGACCGCGGCGCGCTCCAGCTCGTCACCAGCTTCTCCGTGGCCACGCTTATGGCTGCGCCGGAGGGCCTGGTGGTCGGCAATGGCGAACGCGCGCTGGCTCCGGTGGATGAGATCGTCGTGGCCACGGGCTTCCGGCCAGACCTGAACATGCTGCGCGAGCTGCGCCTGTCCTTGGACGAGGTGGTGGAAAGCCCCACCGCCCTGGCGCCGCTCATCGATCCCAACCTGCATAGCTGCGGCACGGTGCCGCCGCACGGGGCCATGGAGCTCAAGCACCCCGAGGCCGACTTCTTTGTGGTCGGCATGAAGAGCTACGGCCGCGCGCCCACCTTCCTGCTGCGCACCGGCTACGAGCAGGTGCGGTCGGTGGTGCTGGCCCTCACCGGCGACTGGGCGGCAGCGCAGCAGATCGAGCTGGTGCTGCCCGAGACGGGCGTGTGCTGCTCGGACCCGGAGGACGACCACGCCTGCTGCGGGCCGGCCACCCAGGCCGCCGCACCGGGCGTGCCGGTGACGCTGAGCTTCACGCCGCGCGGCGCGGCGCCGCTGGTCCAGCCGAAGGAATTGCTGACGCTCGTGGAGGCGCCCCGCGCCGGCCGCTGTTGTGGGTGAGCGGGATCGACCAGTCCAATCGTCTTTATTTCCTTCAGTTCCTTCAATTCCCCTATTTCCTCGTATTCAGGTACGCCACCGCCTCATCCACATTGTTGGCGAGAAAAACCAGCGCGTCATCCCCTGGATGCAGGTAGCCGTCGGAGTGGCGGATGAAGGTCGACACGGTCTCGGTCCAGATCTTGCCGACGACGACCAGCGGCTTGGCGGCGATCTCGCCGGTTTGGAGCAGGCTCCAGGTCAGCGCCACTTCCGAGAGCGTGCCGATGCCGCCCGGCAGGGCGACGGCCGCGTCGCAGAACTCCACCAGGTGGCTCAAGCGCTCGCGCAGGGTGGCAAACTTCTTTTCTTCCTTGACCCACTCGTTGGCGCGCAGGCCCTTCCACTGTTCAATCAGCCCGCAGGTCACGCCGATGACGTGCCCGCCGGCCTCGCACGCCCCGCGCGAGGCGGCCTCCATCACCCCCGAGTAGCCGCCAGTGGCCACGGTCCAGCCGGCCTGGGCCAGCGCCGCGCCCAGCGCGCGGGCTTGTTCATAGGCCGCGTCGCCCGCCTTGGGCCGCGAGCCGCCGAATACCGATACGATTTTTGTCATGCGCTCAAGGCTCCTCTTGCAAGCGTTGACTGAAGACGACGGACGATAGACTTTATTTGCTCGGTCGCACATCGTCAGCCGTGACCGCGCGAGGCGTCAAGCTACCGTCTGCTGCCAACTGCTTACTCTTCACGTTGTGGACTTAGCGCGCCGGGCCGCTAACTGCGCCTGGATCTCGCTGTGCCGGGCTTTTGTAATCGGATACAGGTAGACGGCGACAAAGCTCAGCAGGAGGATGGCCGCGCCGGCCGGGCCGACCAGGAGGCGAATGGCGAAAAGCGCGTTCTCCGGCTGGACCGGCGGCGGTTGGCCGGGAATGGATCGGATGTAGCCGGCCGCACCGAGCACCTGGCCCGAGATGAACAAACCCAGCGCCAGGCCCAGCTTCTGCAGGAAGACGAACACTCCGTAGAAGATGCCCTCGCGGCGGCGGCCCGTCTCCAGCTCGTCCAACTCGATCACATCCGGCAGCATGCTCCAGGGGATAAGGTAGGCCACCGATACGCCGGCGCCCGCGATCAGCGCCAGCACAAACACCAGCGCGGCCTGCCCCGGCTGCACCAGGAACAGCCCCAGCTCCACCAGGATGAAGATGAGGCCGCCCAGGTAGTACACGTTCTTTTTGCCAATGCGCTCGCTGACGCGCACCCACACCAGCAGGCAAACGAACGCCGAAAGCTGCAGCGCAATCAACACGTAGCCGAACAACTTAATGGGCATCCCGACCCAATCTCTGACAAAAAAGATCAGGTTGCTCTGCACGAGCTGGATCGTGAGCCACGAGAAGAGGTAGATCAACGTCACCAACAAGAAGGCCCGGTTGCTGAACGCAATCTTAAACCCATCGATGAAGCCCGGGCCGGCCGGCTGCCCCGCGGGCGGCGCGGCCTGTTCCGGCTCACGCGTCCCCAGAAAGGTGATGAAGCACGGAACCACGATGGCCACGGCCCAGATGGCGGCGCTCAGGGCATTGCCCCGGTTGGGGTTATCGGCAAAGGCGCCCACGATCTGGGTGTGCAGGAACAAAGCCACGACGCTGCCCAGGATCGAGAAGCTGAACCGGAACGAATTGAGGCTGGTGCGCTCGTCGTAGTCTTGCGTCAGCTCAGCCGTCAGTGACGTGTAGGGCACCAGCACCGCGGTCAGCGCGGTATCGAGTATCAGCGCCACGATCACGTAGTACCCGAACTTGCCGGCCTCGCTCAGCGGCGGCACCACCCAATGCAGGAAGAACGCCAGCCCCAGCGGGATGGCCCCGAACAGCAGCCACGGCCGGCGCCGCCCCATCTTGCTGGTCGTCTTGTCCGACAGCCAGCCCATGATGGGGTCATTGACCCCATCCCAGATCTTGACGATCAGGAAAATGGTGGAGGCGCCCAGCAGGCCATTCGGGCGCAGCCCGGCCACGTTGACCAGGAAGTCCAGCAGAAAGAACCCGTTGATCGCGCCCAGGATGGCCGGGCCGGTATCGCCGACGCCAAAGGCCAGCTTGGCGCCCAGCGAGAGGCGCTGGCGCCCGGCGGTGGCCAGCTGAACCGGTTTGGTCGCTGCAGCTTGTGCCATGGAGGGTCCTCTTCCCCGGTGGTGCCTACGGCCGCGCGGACAATGGGCTTTGTCCCCGGGGTCGATCCCGCTGGCGGCAGCCTGGAAGCCAGGCCGGTCAGCTACGCCTAGTCTCCGCCGCTCAGACTGTCATTACCAGATGGATGACTGCCAGAGTCCGCCGCATTATAGGATGAAAAGCGTGTGGGATATGCGAGTGTGTGGGTGTGCGAGTGAAACTACTCACACACCCACACACGCCTGTCACCAGTGACGGTTGATCTCATCCCACTCTGGGCCGGGTCTAAACGGCCGATACAGCGTCACCCGGTCCAGCAGGCCAAAGTAGCGTTCACGCAGGCGGCCCGACAGCTCCGCCAGGGGCGCCGCGACCGCGAATTCGGCCAGCATCTCGTCGCTGATCAGCGCCGGCATTTCCGCCCACTCGCCGCGGGCGGCCAGGCTCGAAAGCTGCGCGCCCACTGCTTCCCAGCCGTGGTGGGCCAGCACCGGCCGGTACGACGGCGTGGAGGCATAGAAGGACACCTGCTGCCGGACGTGCTCGCGCTCGGCGGGGCTGGTCACCACGAACACC
>CAYUYN010000245.1:0-6270 GCA_964449185.1 uncultured Anaerolineales bacterium
TCGGCTGGGGGATGGCCGTGCCCGAGCGCGTGCTCACCAACGCAGAGTTGGCGCGCACCGTCGACACCAGCGACGAGTGGATCGTCAGCCGGACCGGCATCCACCAGCGGCACGTGGCCGGCAGCCGCGAAACCACGGCCAGCCTGGCCTTGGAGGCTGCCCGCGCCGCCCTGGAAGTCGCCGACCTCTCGCCCCGCCAGATCGATCTGGTCATCGTCGCCACCTCTACCCCCGAGCACATCTTCCCTTCGACCGCCTGCCTGGTGCAGGACGCGCTGGGCGCCGTCAATGCCGGCGCATTTGACCTTTCGGCCGCCTGCACCGGCTTCATCTACGCTCTCTCCCAGGCCTCCAACGCCATCCGCTGCGGCGCCGCGCAAAACGTGGTGGTCATCGGCGCCGAGACGATGTCACGCATCGTCAACTGGAAGGACCGCGGCACCTGCGTTTTGTTTGGCGATGGCGCCGGCGCCTTTGTGCTGCAGGGCAGCGCCCAGCCCGGCGGCGTGCTGTCGAGCATGCTGCGTTCGGACGGCTCGGGCGCCCACTCGCTGGGGGTGCCGGCCGGCGGCAGCCGCATGCCGGCCACCTTCGACACCGTGCGCGACAACCTGCACACCATTAAGATGGACGGCAAAGAGGTCTACCGCTTTGCGACGCGCGTCATGGTCTCGGCGGCGCGCGAGGTGGTGCAGTGCGCCGGCCTGACCATGGACGATATTGCGCTGGTGGTGCCCCACCAGGCCAACCGCCGCATTATCGAATCGGCCGCCCGCAGCCTGGGCCTGCCCGACGACCGCTTCATGGTCAACCTGGATCGCTACGGCAACACCTCCACGGCCTCGATCCCCATTGCGGTGTGCGAGGCGGTGGAGCAAGGCCGGGTGCGTCCGAACGACCATATCGTCCTGGTGGGTTTTGGGGGTGGGCTGACCTGGGGCGCCAGCGTGGTGCAGTGGAACGTGACGCCCAAGCCCGAGGTCTCGGCCTGGCACCGGCTAAGCCGGCAGACCGTGTATGGCCTATCGCGCGTGCGCTCGGCCGTGCGCCGCGGCCTGCGGCGCGTGGAGGGCGTGGTGTACGGCCAGCAGGCGGCCGAGGGCGAAGAACCGCCGCACCGCGTTCACTCAGAGAACGGTCGGTAGCGTGGCCAGTGGTCAGTTCACGCTGACCATAGCCGCTGATCGACCATACATTTAGAGCGGGTTCTCATTGAGTGTACGGCGCGTGTTGCCAAACCGCTGCGAGGGCGTTCAGTCGAACGCCCCTACACGTTGCATACGCGCGCGGAACCCGCTCTAGACAAACACCGCCGGCGATACGTGAAACCGCTTGGCCAGGGCGCGAATCTGCCGGACGTTTAGCTCGCGCTTGCCGTTCAACACCTCCGACACCACCCCCTGCGAACCCACTTCAGGCAGCTCCGATTGCGTCAGCCCATGTTCTTCCATCATAAAGTGGAGCATTTCGGCGCCAGTGCTTTCGGGCAGCGGCAGATGTTTCTCTTCGTAGGCATGGAGCACCGTGCCCAGGGTGTCCAGCAGTTCATAGAGTGGGTGCCGCTCGTCCGATCGAATCTCATCCAGCAGCGCATTGAGGCGCTTGACGGCGCGCTCGTATTCGCGCTCATTGCGAATCGTGAGCAGCGGCTGAATAGTCGCCCAATGGTTCTCGATATCCTTCGTTAAGGCGCTCATTTCTTCCAATTTCCTCGTTGATACTCCCGATGCGTGAGAATATGGCGGACATAGACTTTGCCGCGATTAAAGTGTAGGGAACCAATCAACCGATACTTATTCCCGCCGATATTGAAAACGATCCAGTGGTCGACCTTATCCGCCGACGGGAAGGCCGCCCGTAACTCAGCGAAGTTCTTGAATAAGGCCCGGCGCAAATGCGCCGGGCCTTTTCAGTTTTTATGAGATTGGCGAACGACGCCGCTTACGCGGAAGCGGTCTGCTCGGAGGCGGGCTGCTCAGCAGCAGCGGCCGGCTCCGCGGCGGGCGTGTTGACGGCCGCCAGGAACTCATCGACCAACTTTTTGAGGTAGCCCGCGGGCACGGCGCCCACCTGCTGGTAGACCACCTTGCCGCCGGCGACGAAGAGCATGGTGGGGATGCCGCGCACTTCAAAGTGCTGGGCCCACTCCGGGTTCTCGTCGGTGTTGACCTTGGCCACCACGACCTTGCCGTCGTAGTCGGTGGCGATCTTTTCCAGGATCGGCGCGATCTGGCGGCACGGGCCGCACCAGGGCGCCCAGAAGTCGACGATGACGGGGGTCGCGGACTTCAGCACAGCCGCTTCGAATTCGCCGTCGGTCACATGGATCGGTGCAGTCATTGGTTTTTTCTCCCTGTCTCCTACTGGATCAGCCCGCCAGGTCTGACGCTGGTGCGGGTTCGGCTTCAATGATTTCAAAATCAAAGGCCAGTTGCGCGCGCTCGGCCAGCATGGCCGACACCGAGCAGTACTTGGTCTCGGTGAGCTCAATGGCGCGCCGCATGGCTTCCGGGTCGATCGCGTGGCCGGTGACCAGGAACTTCACCTGGATCTCGGTGTAAACACGCGGGTGTTGTTTGCAGCGCAGGCCGTGCACCCGCCCTTCCAGGCTGGTGACCGCCTGACGCTTCTTCTTCAAGATGCTGATGACGTCGGCGGCGGCGCAGCCCACCAGGGCGCCGAGCAGCATCTCCATCGGGCTCATGCCCTGCCGCGCCTCCCCATCGGTCATGGCGCCGTGGCCCGAGCCGCTCGTCAGCTCAAAGGCGGTCCCCCCACGCCAGACAGCCAAAACGTCCCTCGCTAAGCCTGCCATACCCACTCCTATACCAATCCAGCCGTCGTCAGGCCGCCTTGCTGAGCACGTCAATCAGGTCGGCCACGATCGACTCGCGGTCGTCTTCCTCCAGGGGCTGGCACAGACACTGCGAGGCATACGCGCGGGCCACCATCAGGCTGACCTGGTTGGTGGCCGACCGGATCGCGGCCAACTGCTGGATGATTTCGCGGCAGTCGCGGTCTTCTTCGACCATTTTGGCGACTCCGCGGACTTGCCCTTCGATCCGACGCAAACGCTTGGTGAGGTCTTCTTTGGAGACCTTGGGACTGGCTGGCATGGGTTGCTCCTGGTGATACTCAACCCCAGTATAGTATCAGAAGGGTACTTTGTCAATTGGGGGAGGCGGGGTTCACCGGTGTGGCGCCCCGACAGTGCCAGCGCCCTGGCAGTAAAGGATAAGAGGGTGCACAAAAAACGCCGCCCGTTGGGCGGCGTTTTTTGTGCACCCTCTATTACTCTTACTTCATCCCCGCCATGATCTTGGCGAGCGCCTCTGGCGCCGGCCGGGTCGTGTGCGCCGGCATGAGCGCCAGGGGAGTGGCGCCCAGGCCCTCGTGCTCGGAGAAGTTCGGCCGGGAGCCGTTGACGTAGATCAGCCCGGTGATGAAATGCTGCTTCTCGCGGGCCTCTTCCAGCAGGCGGATGGCCTTGACCCGGTCGGTCGGGTCGTGCGCTTCATCGATCTTCTTCAGCACGATGCGCGAGCCGTCGTGCAGCACCACTTCCTTGGCCTCGCCGGGCGCGTAGTCCACGCGGATTTCTTCCCGCGCGGGCACGTAGGTGAAGTCGTTGATGCGCTCGTCGTGGGCTTTGCCCCAGGCGTAGCTCTTGGTGGAGTCGTCGCGGTTGTTGAAGGTGACGCACGGGCTGATGATGTCCAGCATGGCCGTGCCGCGGTGGCTGAGCGCGGCCTTGAGCAGCGGCACCACCTGCTTGGGGTCACCGGCAAACGAGCGTGCCACAAAGCCGCATTCGGCCACCAGGGCCTCCAGGCACAGGTCGATGGGCGGCAGCTCGTTGCGGCCGGCGTACTTCAGCTCCTGGCCCAGGTCGGCGGTAGCCGAGAACTGGCCCTTGGTCAGCCCGTACACCCCGTTGTTTTCCACGATGTAGACCATGCGCACGTTGCGGCGCATGAGGTGCTTGAACTGCCCAAGGCCGATGCTGCCGGTGTCGCCGTCGCCGCTGACGGCGATGGCGCCCAGGCGGTGGTTGCCGGTGAGGGCGCCGGTGGCCACCGAGGGCATGCGGCCGTGCAGGGCATTGAACCCAAACGACCGGTTCATGAAGTAGGCCGGGCTCTTGCTGGAGCAGCCAATGCCGCTGAGCTTGATGATGCTCTCGGGCCGGAGGCCCAGCTCGTAGCAGGCGGTGATGATTTGGGCCGAGATCGAGTCGTGGCCGCAGCCCGAACACAAGGTGGAATCGAGGCCCTTGTAGTCGGCCTTGGCCAGGCCGGCCAGGTTGAGCGGCACGGAGCGCGACGGAGCAGGTGCGTTGGCCATCTTACTGTTGCCTCTTTTCTTCGAGGCTGGCAATCGCCTCGGTAATCCAGCGGGCTGTCAGGGGCAGTCCGTCGTTGTGGTTGCAGGGGATCACGCGGGTGGCGTGTTCGGGCACGTTGAGCCGGACGAGCTGGCACAACTGCTGGTCGGTGTTCATCTCCACCACGTACACGCGGCGGTGGGCGGCCACAAAGGTGGCGACGGCGGGCGTGAGCGGCAGGGCGCGCAGGCGCTGGTAGGAGGTCTGGAGGCCCCGGGCCGCCAGGCGCGCGCGCGCCTCGACGATGCCCGCGTCGGTGGAGCCAAAGCCAATCAGGCCGACTTCGGCGCCTGCCACGATGTCTTCCACGGGCGCCGGCATCATGCCGCGGGCCGTCTCAAACTTGCGCTTGAGGCGCTCCATGTTGCGCTCCCAGTCGTCGGGGCGCTCGGAGTACTGCGCGCGCTCGTTGTGGCCGGTGCCGCGGGTGAAGTAAGCGGCCAGGGGGTGGTCGTTGCCCGGCAAGGTGCGGTAGCCGATGCCGTCGCCGTCCACATCCTTGTAGCGGCTGAAGCCGCCCAGCCGCTCCAGGTCGGCGGCAGTGAGCACCTTGCCGCGGTCCATCGGCTCAGCCGGGTAGTCGAACGGCTCGCTCATCCACTGGTTCATGCCCAAGTCCAGGTCGCTGAGGACGAAGACCGGGGTTTGCAGCCGCTCGGCCAGGTCGAAGGCACGCCAGCCGAACTCGAAGCACTCCTTGACCGAGCCCGGCAGCAGGCAGACTTGCTTGGCGTCGCCGTGGCCCAGGTAGTAGGCCAGGCGCAGGTCGCCCTGCGAGACGCGCGTGGGCAGGCCGGTGCTGGGACCCATGCGCTGCACGTCCCAGATGACGGCCGGGATCTCGGCGAAGTAGCCCAGGCCGGCAAACTCAGCCATCAGCGAGATGCCCGGGCCAGAGGTGGAGGTCATGGCGCGCGCCCCGGTCCAGCCGGCGCCCAGCACCATGCCCAGGGCGGCCAGCTCGTCCTCGGCCTGCACCACCGAATAGGTGGCGGTGTTGGTCTCGGGGTCGGTGCGGAGCTGCGGCAGGTAGCTGTTGAGGGCATCGGCCAGGCTGGTGGCGGGGGTGATGGGGTACCAGGCGGCAAAGGTCACGCCGCCGTAAATGGCGCCCAGGGCCGCGGCGGTGTTGCCGTCGATCATGATCTTGCCCTCGGTCGCGTTCAGCTTGTCAACGCGATAGGGGGCCTTCTTGGTCATGTGGGCGGCGGACCAGTCGGCCGCGGCGCGCACCACGCGCATGTTCGAGTCCACGGGCTTGCGCTTGCCCTTGAAGTGGAACAACAGCGCCGACTCGATATCGTCCAGGCCGATGCCCAGCAGGTGCGCCAACGCGCCCACGTAGACCATGTTGGCGACGTACGTGCGCAGCTTGGTGTCGGTCTCATGCTCGGTCGACAGGCGTTTGGCCGGGATGGGGTAGTAGACCAGGTCCTCGCGGCTGAGCGGCAGCTTGAGGTCGTCGGCGTACATGAACACCCCGCCCGGCTCCACCGACTGCAGGTCTTCCACGCAGGTGGCGGGGTTCATGGCCACGACGATCTCGGCCTTGGGCCGGCGCGCGATAAAGCCATCGGTGTTGAGCCGGATGGTGTACCAGGTGGGCTGGCCCTGGATGTTGGAGGGGAACAAATTCTTGCCGCTGACAGGAATGCCCATCTTGAACAGGGCGCGCAGCAGGGTGGTATTGGCCGTCTGGCTGCCCGAGCCGTTCTTGGTGGCGACGCTGATGGAAAAGTCGTTCACCACGGGCGGACGCGGCGGCTCATCGGTGCGGGGGCTGGTGTCGATTTCGGTCATTGCCATGCTGCTCTCCTTGTCAGTGCGGACCTAACCCCCCGGCCCCCTTCCCTCAGAAGGAAGGGGGTGACTCTGCGCAAAGGTTG
>CAYUYN010000246.1:0-6265 GCA_964449185.1 uncultured Anaerolineales bacterium
GTGTACCGCACATATCAATGAATTTGGCGAAACCCGCCCCCGCGACGATAATGGCCGGATGAAACTCCTGATCTCAGCAGACATGGAAGGCATCTCGGGCATCGTGGACTGGGACCAGACCCGGCCGGGTCACCCAGAGTATCTCGCGCGTGGGCGGCGCCTGATGACGGGCGACGTCAACGCGGCCGTCAACGGCGCGTTCGAGGGCGGCGTGGACGAAGTGGTGGTGAGCGACGGCCACTGGGACGGCGACAACATCCTCATTGAAGAGCTGGACCCGCGCGTGCGGCTGAATTCGGGCTCGCCGTCACCCTTTGCCATGCTGCAAAGCATCGATGACAAACCCGCGCCGAAGGCGGTGATGCTGGTGGGCTATCACGCGTTGGGCGGCACCAAGAAGGGCGTGCTCGACCACACCTGGTCGGATGCCCGCATCCGCGCGGTCTGGCTCAACGAGGTGCTCGTCGGCGAGATCGGCCTGAATGCGGCGCTGGCGGCCGAGTATGGCGCGCCGGTCATTGCGCTCACGGGCGACCAGCACGCCTGCGCCGAGGCGCAGGACCTGCTGGGCGCGGACCTGGAAATCGCCGTGGTCAAGAACGCCACCGGCCGTTTTGCGGCGCAGTGCCTGCCTTTGGCCGAGTCGCGCGAGCGCATCTGCGAGGCCGCGGCGCGCGCGGTGCTGAAGTTCCGCGAGGGCCGCGCCGCCCGACCGTACACGGTCAGCACGCCGGTGCGGCTGGCCGTGGATTTCGTCGCCACCCAGCACGTCGACCGCGCCTGCCTGATGCCGGGCACCGAGCGCCTCAACGGCACCCGCCTCGAGTACATCGCGCCCGACATGACCACCGCCCAGCGCGCCTTCCGCGCCATGGTCCTCCTGGCCCGCGACTAGCGACTGAGGCATATGACGATCCGCGTCGGTCTGCTTGGCCTCAACTACGGTGCGCGCGTACACCTGCCCGCCTACCGGGCCAATAGCAAGTACGAGGTGGTGGCGGTCTGCGCGCGCACGCCCGGCCGGGCCCAGGACGTTGCCCGCGAGCACCACATCCCCACCTTTTACAGCGACGCGCGCCGGCTGATCACCGCCGCCGATGTGGACTTGGTGAGCATTGCCACGCCGCCGCGCACGCATGCCGGCTTTGCGGCGGCGGCCCTGGCGGCCGGCAAGCACGCCGTGGTGGAGATTGCGTTCGTGGGGGCCGCGCAAGATGCGCGCGTGCTGGTGGACATGGCCCGCGAACAGGGCCGCATTGGCAGCGCGGCCTTCGTGCTGCGCTATGTGCCGCACATCCGCCTGGTGGGCGACCTGTTGGCGCGGAACACCATCGGCCAATTGCGCCTGGTGCGCCTCGATTACTTTTCCAACTTCCTGGCCCTGTCCGAGCACAGGTGGCGTTGGCTGTGGGAGGCCGAGCACGGCGGGGGCGTGCTCGCGGGCTTCATCTCGCACGGCATCGACCTGCTCTGCCAGTGGTTTGGCCCGGTGCGCGCGGTGGACGGCGCCTTGGCCACCCTGTCCGAGGTCAATGGCCTGGCCCCCGGGCTGCTGCCCGCCGACGACACCGGCCTGGTGACCCTGCACTTCGAGAGCGGCCTGCTGGCGACCATCAATTTCAGCGCCATGGTGGCCTACCCGCGCGTGCGCATGGAGCTCCACGGCGCCAGCGGCAGCCTGTTCGTGGACGGCTTCGGCGACGAGGTTTCGCTGCTGCCGATGGGGCAAGAGGCGGCGCGGCCGGTCTATCCCGACGCTTCCTACCTGGAGCAAACGCGCGGCCAGAGCGGCCTGCCGGCGGGCTTCCAGCACTATTTGGACCGGCTGGCCGGGGCGCTCAACACCGGCCAGGTGCCGCCCGACTTCCCGACCTTTGAAGCCGGCCTGGAAGTGACGCGACTGCTGGAGGCCGTGCGCATGGCCTCGCGCGAGGGCCGCCGCGTGCGCCTGGCTGAAATCGGCTGAGTGGCCCTCAGAAAAACAAACGACGAATGGAGAGCAAGCAGCGTGAGTAACCAAGTCTTCCGGTTGGGTCCCACCTTCGAGGAAATGCTGCACCCCCATACCATCGAACCGGCCGTGCGTTCGGCCGCGGTGGCGGCGCTCAAGGCCGACCCGCTCAACCCGGTCAACCTCTACAACATCACCTGGCGCGGCGCGGACGATGAGATCAAGTACGAAGTGCTGCCGCCCGAGCTGACCGGCGTGGCCGCGCCGATTGTGGTGCTCTACGGCCGCGACTTTCCCACCGGCGCGCACAAGGTGGGCGCCGCCTATTCGGTGCTGGCCGAAGCGCTGCTGTTTGGCCAGGTGGATATTGACAAGCACACCGTGGTGTGGCCCAGCACGGGCAATTACGGCATCGGCGGCGCCTGGGTGGGCGGCCGGGTGGGGGCCAAATCCATCGTGGTGCTGCCCGAGGGCATGAGCCGCGAGCGCTTCGAGCAGATTGAGACCTACGGCGGGCACATCATCAAAACCCCCGGCGTGGAGTCCAACGTCAAGGAAATCTACGACAAGACCTGGGAGCTGCGGCGCGACCCCAACATCCGCATCCTCAACCAGTTCGAAGTGATGGGCAACTATCGCTTCCACTATCATGTCACCGGCAATACCCTGGTGGAGCTGGCCGCGGTGCTCCAGGCGCGCGGCACGGGCGCGGGCCGCATTGCGGCTTTCACCTCGGCCATGGGCAGCGCTGGCACCATCGCCGCCGGAGACCGCCTCAAGCAGGTCTTCCCCGACGTCAAGATCGTCGGCCTGGAGCCTATCCAGTGCCCGACCCTGTACAACAACGGCTACGGCGGGCACGACATCCAGGGCATCGGCGATAAGCACGTCACCTGGGTGCACAATGTGCTCAACATGGACGCCATCATGTGCCTGGATGACATCGCCTGCAAGCAGGGCCTCCAACTGCTGACCGAAGAAGGCGGCCAGCGTGTGCTCACCGACCACTATGGCATCCCGGCCGCGCGCCTACAGCGCCTCGCCAGCATTTTTGGCATCTCCGGCATCTGCAATGTGCTCGGCGCCATCAAAACCGCCAAGCACTACCAGCTTGGCCAGGACGACGTCATCGTCACCATCTGCACCGACGCTATTGACCGCTATCACTCGGTGATGGATGCCATGCGCGCCAGCCACGGGCCGATCACCGAAGCGCGCGGCGTGGCCTACCTCGAGTCCATCTTCCACGGCGCCACGACCGACTGGATCAAAGACGGCACGCCCGACATGCGCCGCCAGTGGCACAACCTAAAGTACTACACTTGGGTCGAGCAGCAGGGCAAGACTGTGGAAGAGCTGGACGCGCAGAAAGACCCGCAGTGGTGGGCAGACCACCAGGCGCTGGTGCCGGAGATGGATGCGCGGATTAAAGAGATGCGGTGACATGAACGCCTCCGACCTCGTCCTGGTCGCCATCCTCAAGGACAAGCGCGATCTCGAGATTGCCCGCGTCTTGGGCTGGTACCGCATCCCACTCAAGACGGCGCCCAAGACCGTGGCGGTTGATTACCTCGCCTTCTACCAGACGGCCAAGTTCGGCGACGAGAAGTGGTCCATCAACTACCTGGCCCCGGTGCGCGGCCACGAGCTGACCACCCGCGCCCAGCTCATGCGCACCCAGCCCAACCACCCGCGCGCCGACGAGCCGTATTACAAGATCCAGATCGGCACGCTGGAACGGCTGCCGAGCCCCATCCCCTCGCGCGCCTGGCGGCGCATCACCTTTCTGTATACGACCGGAGAAAAGCTGCTCGCCGCGAATGAGCTGAACGACCTCATCGTCCAGTCGCCCGAGCGCGAGCGGCTGTGGCAGGCCCTGCGTGACCGGGGCCTGGCGGCCGAGCGCCAGTACGAGCGCCAGCCCGGCGGTGAGATCGACCTCGCGCTCCTGTGCGCGCTGGGGCAGCTTGGCATCAACATCGGGGATGGCCCCCAGCCCGTCGAGGAGAGCGCAGCCTGGGCCTACCTGGCCGTCCCGCCCGCGGCCATCAGCGACGACCTGCCCGGCGTCGTGGCGCGGATCGAAGAGGCGGTGCAGCGGCTGGGCGGGCCGGCGGGCGCGGGGGGATAGTGCCACCGCCAGCCACCCGACCGCCAGAAGCCGCCACATTGAAAGAATCAAAAAAAGAACGCGGTCCAGCCATTGGCTGCTCCGCGGTCTTTTTTGATTCGAGATGGGTCCGCCTACGCCGCCGAGTCGTTCCCGACGATAAGTTGGGTCAGCAGCTCGCTCCTGGGCGGCACCAGGACCAGCTTGCCCTTGCCCTCGAGAATCTTCTGCGTCTCCAGGATCTCAAACACCGCGCCGGCCACTTCGGCGTCGGCCGTGATGGCTTGCAGGGCCTCGCCCACGATGCGCGGGCGTATGGCGCCGGCCTTGGCAAACTCGATCGCCGCCGTCCGTTCGGCCGTGCTGGTGATAATGCTCACCTGGTTGGCGCCGTCCTGCCGGATGGCCGAGGTCACCTGCCGCAGCCGGTTGGTCACCTTGGCCTCGATCTGCTGGATCATGCCCAAATCGCGGAAGTGCACCTTGCGGATGTACGTCGAGCCCAGCTTGTAGCCCCACTCGTGCGAGCGCGGCGACACTTCTTCGCGCACGGTCCGGCTCATGGTGTGGCGATTGATGAGCATCTGGTCCAGCGGCATGTTGCTCAGTGACCGCACCACGGCGTTGCTCACGTTGGCTGCCAGTGAACCGCGCGGGTCGGCGTTCTTGAACAGATACGACACCGGGTCGCTGATGAACATTTCGTACCAAATGCCCACGCCCATTGGCGCGCCTTCCTCGGAGTTGACCGGCGTGCTGCGCAGGTACTGCTGATCGATGCGCATGTCCAGCACGCGCCGCGTGCCCAGCCAGTTCACCACGAAGGCGTTCAGGCCCAGCTTCAAAGGCAGAATGTGCAGGCCCGGGTCGGTCAGGATGCCGGCCACCCGCCCGAACAGCATGAATACCTGGCAGGTGCCCTCTTCCACGATCGTGTACAGGCCGGCCAGGCGGATAAAGAACAGCGCGATCGGCATCACAAACCACATGCCGAAGAACACCACCATCCCCCCCACAAAGAAGAGAACAATGTCGTCCATTATTCGAGCTCCTTCACCACTTGCCCGGCATGCGTGTACAGCCGCAGTCGCACATTGCGCAGGTAGGCCGCCAGGGTATCCGGCCCGCTCGCCCGCAGCGCCCGCAACTGCTCCGACAGGGCCGTCAGCGGCTCCACTTCGGCTTGGGCGTTCAAGGTCTCAATCTCCACCGCCCGGCGCGACTGCACGATCTTCTGGTCGGCGGCGGCCTGCGCCAGGCTGATGTCCGAGGAAACGTGGTTGTGCGCGGTGTTGATGGCCGCCAGGGCCGACTCGACCTCCGCCGGCGGGTCAATGCCCGTGATGAGCGACGCGTCCAGGATAATGCCGTAGCGCGCCGGCGAGGAGGCGCACTCACGCTCCATGTGCTCGTTCAGGTCGCGCAGGTTCTTGCGCAGGTCGTTGATCGAAACGCCAATGACGGCGGCGATGTCGGCCTCGCGCGCCTCGCCCGCCGGCGCCTCAAAGCTGGCGATGCGCTCGCGCAGCACCGAGACGAAGTAGCCCATGACGTGCGAGATGGGCCGCTTGACCCCGAAGAAGTAGGCGTACAGATTGCTGTCCGCCACGCGATAGCGGATCTGGCCGGTCAGGCCGGTGTTGAGTTGGTCGCGGGTCACCGCTTCCAACACGGTGCCGCCCGCGTTGGCGCCCGGGTCGTCGGGGTCCTGCGCCATGTTGATCGTCTGCGTGGCGATGGAGACCTTGTAGACGCGCTCCCACGGCCACTTGAAGTGCGGGCCGCCGGGGGGGATCACGCGCACCTGCGGGTAGTTGTAGCGCAGCTTGTGCTCGGCGCTGAGCGTTTCGCCCAGCGGCGAGTCGGCGGTGGTGGCGGTGCCTACGCGCTCGGCCCGCCCCAAAATTGTCTTCACCGCCCGTTCATTTTGTTCCACGGTGTATAACGCGATCAGCACATAGCGGAAGAAGAACCACGCTACGAGCCCGACGAGCATGCCCAGTATGAGACCCATTGGCTGACTCCTTGTCTCCTATGGAACGTACGCCTTTGCCCGGGGGCCTCCCCAAACGGCCGCCGGCGGCAGCAGCGAGAGTTCACTTGCGGTGGTGCGAGGCTGTTATTGTAGCCGGATTGGCGCGCAAGGCAAGAAAGGGGGCCGGGCGTAATCAGGGCCTTCTCATTCTCGGATTCGAGCATGAAAG
>CAYUYN010000247.1:0-1890 GCA_964449185.1 uncultured Anaerolineales bacterium
CGAAGACCAGGGTGCATCCGCCAACGGTGACGGCCGCCTTGATGACGACGAAGTTGGCGCCCCAGATGACGGCGACGCCCAGCAGGGCCAGGTCCATGAGGCCCAGGCGGGCGGCCGGCGCGGCGGCTTGGGTTTCGGTGGCGGTCACGCGCGCGTTCAGCCGCTCAGGCGCGCAGCGCGCGGACGATGGCGGCCTGGTCTTCGGGGCCGAGCGTCGTCATGGCGTTGCGGACGATCCAGTGGGTGTTGTTATTGTTGGAACGCGTGGCCTGCTCGAGCAAAAAGCGGCTGATCTCGGCCGGGCTTTTGGGGGCCAGGTGGGCCAGCACGTCAGCCACGGCCCGGCGCACTTCGCCGTCGGCTTCTTTCATGGCCGGCCCCAGCACGCGCAGCGCGCCGGGCACGTTGTCCCAGTGCTTGTCTTTGACCAGCGGCCACAGCAGGGCCACCGCAAAGCGCCGCGCCCAGCGGTTGGGGTGGGCGATCCAGCGCCGGGCGTAGACCAGGTGGGCGGCGGGGTCGGCGCGCGCCGCGCCGCCCAGGGCATGCTCGGCCAACGCGTCGGCAGTCTCGCCGCTTTCGATCTGCACCGCCCAGGCCTCCACCAGGGCCAGGGCCTCGGCCGGCGCCACGGCCGCCACCGCGCCCAGTAGCTCAGCGGCCAGGCGGCGCTCTTCGCGCGAGCCGCCGGCCCACAGCGCCTGCACCAGGACCAGGGTAGCGGGCGGGTTGGCGCGGGCCGGCTCGCGCAGGGCGGTCACCACCGCGCGCAGGACGGGTGGGGCGGTCTTGTAGGTGTTGTCGACCTGGCTGGTGGCTACGCGCGGGCTGGCGCGGTGGGTGCGATCGGCGTAGTCGCTCAACAGCGAGCGCACGCCCGCCGCCGTGGCGGCCGGGTTGGCCAGTTGGCCGGCCAGGGCCTGGGCGCGCGCGCGGAGGACGACGGGGTCGATGGGGGGCATGGGGGGGGAGAAAAGCGTGTGTAGGTATGTGAGTGTGTGCGTGAAAAAGACTCACACACCCACACGCTTCGCGTCACATACCCGCGTACGCTCTCAACTTCTCTTCCAACCGCGCCTTCACCCCCGGCCACTCTTCTTCCAGAATGCTGTAGTAGACCGAGCTGCGGCGGTAGCCGTCGGGCATGAGCATGTTGTGGCGCAGGAGGCCCTCGCGCACGGCGCCGAGGCGCTCGATGGCGCGCTGTGAGCGCTCGTTGCGCAGGTCGGTCTTGAACTGCACCCGGAGGCAGCCGAGGCCTTCAAAGGCGTGGGTGAGGAGCAGGTACTTGGCCTCGGTGTTGGCGGCGGTGCGCTGGTGGGCGGGGGCGTACCAGGTGCCGCCGATCTCCAGGCCGCGGTCGGTCGGGCGGATGTCCATGTAGCGCGTGGCGCCGATGGCCTGGCCGCTGGCGAGGTGCACGACGGCAAAGGGCAGGTCGGCGCCGCGCGTCTGGAGCTCTAGCAATTGGTTGACCCAAGCGCGCATGAAGTCTGCGCCGTCCATGTGGGCGTAGGGCATGAAGCGCCAGAGGCTCTCGTCGCGGCCCGCGACGGCCAGGGCGGGCACGTGCTCCAGCGCCAGCGGCTCCAGCCGGATGGTTTGGCCGGTGAGGATGAGGGGTTGAATGTTCATAGGCACCGTGCGGGTGAGCGGCACCGTGATTGTACCCCAGGCGGGGGAGGTGTGGGAGTGTGTAAGTGTGGAGGTATGGACGTCCACACGTCCACGCGCAAGCGTCCATACTTCCACACGTCTTACTGCTCTACCGCCAGCCGCGTCAAAATCACCACCGCCACGAGCGCGGCCACGACGTGCATGAGCATGAGCGACAGCACGCCGGGCAGGGTGGCGCCAGGCCCGCGGCTCCGGGGGAAGAGCTCTAACCGC
>CAYUYN010000247.1:1990-6247 GCA_964449185.1 uncultured Anaerolineales bacterium
AAATTATCTGCTAAACTCCCGGCCACTACTCAGACGGGAGGCCGCCGGACATGATCGATCCTGAGCTGCGCCAACTACAGCAGACCCTGAACCAGAAAGCCGATGCGGTCCAGCACGACTTTGGCGCCCTGAGTGAGCGGCTGGCGGCGCTGGGGCGCAAGCTGATGGACGCGCGCGGGGTGGATGAGGCGCCGATCCTGGCGGAGCAGGCCGCGCTGCGCGATCAGCAGCAGGCGCTGGCCGGGGAGGTGAACGTGTGGCGCGACCGGGCCAGGGCTGTTTTGCGCCAACCGAGCGAAGAAGCGCTGCGGAGCTTTCTGGCCGAGCTGCTGGCCCACAACGACCCGGGGGTGAGCGCGGCGGTGGCGTTTGTGGTGCACGCGCTCGACCACCCGGAAGAGGCGCAGGCGCGCGCCCAGCCGCAGGGCCGGCCCACGACCCCCGCCGGCCGGCTGCTGGAGCGGGCCCACACCGAGTTTGACCTGCGCGGCGCCGACCCGGCCCCGCGGCAAAGGGAAGCGGTGGAGTTTGCCAACCGGCCGGGGCTGGCGCAGAACGACGAGGCCCTGGCCGAGCTCGAGGCAGCGCTGGCAGACCCGGACCCCCTGGTCAGCGAGGTGGCCGGGCTGACCCTGATCCAGATCCACCGCTTTCGCGCGCTGCGCCTGGGCGACCTCGATGCCGCGCACGCCTCGGTGCGGCGGCTGGCGCGGATCAAGCAGCGCGCCGTGGTGCTGGTCCTCATTGAAATCCTCCATACGCCCCGCACCGGCTTTGCGGCCGGGCCGAGCGGAATGGAAGAAGCGAACAACCTCCGCTCGCGCCTGGTGGCGCTGGCCGGCCTGGTCGAGTGGCGCAGCCCGCAAGTGCAGGCCGCCGTGCGCGCGAGGCAGCACGACCGCGACCCGCTGATGGTCGAGGCCGCCAACCGCGCGCTGGAAGTCTTCCCGGGCGAGTGGCAGTAGCCGGCCGCCCCTCCCTCTCCCCCTCACAATCAAATACGCCTTGCGGTCGGCCAGGCCGATCGTCGCCACCGAACCAGCGTTGAAGCTGGCGTAGTCGGCCTCGAGGCCGTCGCTGAAGATGACACCGTGCTCGAGCATGTACGAGCGCAGCACCAGGGGCTGGCGGGCGTTGAGCTTGCCGAAGACCAGGTTGGCCTGCGAGGTGCGGTTGGTGAACGGCTCGCGCACGGCAAAGCTGAGATCGGCGGCTTCCCACGGCAGGCGGTAGGTCTCGGGGGCGGGGGGCGTGATCTCGAGCCCGGTGAGGCCGGCCGTTACCTGGGCCGCGCCGGTGATGACCGAGCGCAGCCAGCCGGTGCAGCCGGCCCCGGTCGAGACGATGAGCCCCGACGAGCTTTGGTCTTCGGCCTGCCCGGCGTGCTCCAGGCGATAGCGCGCCGACAGGTGGCTGCGCGGGCCGATGAAGAGGTCGTTGAAGGCGTACAGGCTCTGGCCGTCGTTGAGGGCAGCCTTGGCCATGGTCACTGGCCGGATGGGGGCGCGGCCCGCCACGGCGCGCGCCACCCATTCGCCGGCCTCGTCCACGCTGAAGGGGATGAGGAGGCCGTCCACGCCCTGTGGGTCGGGGTTGACGGCCAGGATCGGCTGCGTGCTGAGGTACTGGGCGGTGTTGTGAAAGCGATGGCCGGCGAAACGCGCCTGCGCGGCGTGGCGCTCATGCGGCAGCGGGATGGGGTCATGGGCGTGGACAAGTTTGGGCGAGAAGGGATGAATGTCATCGTAATCAGTGACATCTGACCTTGACCGGTAACCGACGCTGAATATAATTCAATATATGTTGAATTACCGACCGGCTTCCGCCTTGCAGGAAATCGCCCGTCCACCGGCCAACCTGGAGCGCCTTGCCAAGCAACTGAAGGCCGTGGCCGAGCCCAAACGCCTGCTCATCCTGCACATGCTCAGCGAGGGGGTGCAGTGCAACTGCGAGCTGGGCGACGCGCTACAGATGGCCCCTAACCTGATCTCACACCACCTGCGCATCCTGCGCCAGGCTGGCCTGGTGGATGTCGAACGCGACGCGCTGGACAAGCGCTGGGTGTATTACTCCATCAACCGCCCGGCACTGGCCGAGCTGAACGCGGCCTTTGGCCTGGTCTTTGATCCCAGCCGGATTAAGCCCCGCCGCCCTACCTGTGGCCCGCAGAGCGCTCTGGTACGAATGGACGACATCGCCGTTCGCGAGGGATGATTTTTTTGTTGGAATACTTCAATGGAGATTGAAACACAATGACCGAATTCGTCACCCTCTTTGACGCCGTGCCCGCGCACACCACCGGTGCGGACGTGGAATTCTTCGATCCACCCATGTGCTGCCCCACTGGCCTGTGCGGGCCGGCGCTCGACCAGACGCTGCTGGGCGTCAGCGAGATGATCTTGGCCCTGCGGGCGGACGGTCTGCGCGTGGCCCGCTACCAGATGACCAGCCACCCCAACGCCTTCCTCGGCAACGCCGACGTGATGCGCCTGGTGCGCGAACAGCAGATGGCGGCCCTACCGATCACCGTGGTGCGCGGCCAGGTCGTCAAAGCCGGCGCGTATCCGGCGCTGGCCGAGGTGCGCGCTGCGATGATTGGAGTTCAAAAGTGACCCAATTTATCTTTTTCTCGGGCAAAGGCGGGGTGGGCAAGACGTCGATGGCCTGTGCCCAGGCAGTAAGGTATGCCGACGAAGGTCACCGCACGCTCATCGTCACCACCGACCCGGCCTCGAACCTGGCGGATGTCTTCGAGCAGCCCATCGGGCACCAAGTCACGGCCATCCGCGGCCTGGACCACCTGTGGGCGATGGAGATCGACCCCGACCAGGCTACCCAGGAGTACGTGGACCGCGCGCTGGCCCCCATCCGGGCGGCCTTCCCGCTGCCGATGGTGCAGGTGATGGAAGAGCAGATGAGCGGCCCGTGCACGGCCGAGGTGGCTGCCTTCGACCGTTTCACCGATTTCATCGTGCAGGCCGACCCGACGCTGGCGTTCGACGTCATCATCTTCGACACGGCACCCACCGGCCACACTATCCGCCTGCTGGAGCTGCCGGCCGAGTGGAGCCAGTCGATTGACGTAGCCAGCCAGGGCAGCGGGCAAACCTGCATCGGCCCGGCGGCGGCCATCCAGGAGGCCAAGCACAAGTATGAGCGCGCCCTGGCCGCCCTGCGCGACCCGCTGGCCGCCTGCTTTATCTTCGTCCTGCAGCCCGAGGCCATCGCCATCCGTGAAACCCGCCGCGCGATCGGCGAGCTGGGCAAGCTCGGCATTCACACCCATGAGTTGATCATCAATGGGATCATCCCGGCCGGGGAGACGGCGAACGGGCTCTTCGCGGCGCGGGCCGAAATGCAGTCGCGCTACCTGGCGCAGATCGAAACGGAGCTGCCCTACCCGGCGCGGGGGATGCCGCTGCTCGCCAACGAGATCAAGGGCCTGGCGCGCCTGCGCGAGGTCGGTCGGATTTTCTTCGATGGCGCACCAGCCGTCGTGCAGCCCGGACCGCCGAACGGCAAGGTGAACGGCGTAGCGCGGCGGACTGCCATGGCCGACGTCCTGCCACTGATCCTGCCCGGCGGCCAGCGCCGGACAATCTTTTTCGCCGGGAAGGGTGGGGTGGGCAAAACGGTGGCGTCGTGCATCACTGCCGTCTGGCTGGCGCGGCAGGGGTATCGCACTCTGCTCGTGACCACCGATCCTGCGGCGCATCTGGGCGACGTGCTGGGGGTGCCGGTGGGCGACGCGCCGGGCAAAGTGGCCGGGTTGGATCACCTGTGGGCGGTCAAAATCGACCCCAAGGCCGCGGCCGAAACCTATAAGGCCCGCATCCTGGCCGACGCGCGCCAGCGCGGTCGGCCGGAAGCCGCCATCCAGGTGATGGCCGAAGAGCTCGAGTCGCCCTGCACGGAGGAGATGGCCGCCTTCGACCGGTTCATCGACTATGCGTCTCAGGCGGGTTGGGAGGCGCTCGTCTTCGACACAGCCCCCACCGGTCATACCCTGCGCCTGCTGCAACTGCCGATGGATTGGAGCAAGCAGTTGGAGGTCAAGGTGTTTGCGTCGGTGGAGACCGCGGCGGCCGACGACGTCGCCAAGCAGCACTTCGCGCAGGTGATTGACATGATGCGCGACCCGGCCCAAAGCAGCTTCGCCTTCGTAATGTATCCCGAATCCACGCCGATCCTGGAAGCCTGGCGCGCTGCGCAGGAAATCGCCACAGTCGGTGTGCCGACCGGGCTGGTGGTGGCCAA